>JBFRWQ010000237.1:0-13539 GCA_051439665.1 Microcystaceae cyanobacterium
CCTAATAGTTGATATTCCATACTAGCGTAGCCACGGGAACGGGATTTTAATTGGTCGAAAAAGTCCGTTACCACCTCCGCTAAGGGTAACTCATAGATCAAAGAAGTACGAGTCTGGGTAAAGTAACGCATATCCTTAAATACACCACGCCGACTCTGACACAATTCCATCAATGTACCCACATAAGTTTCAGGGGTCACAATATCAATTTGGATATAGGGTTCTTCTACCTTCTCCCTTGCTTGAGGGGAGGGAAGTTGACTAGGGTTATCCACCAGAATCACCTCTCCTTCTAGAGTTGTTACTCGATAAATAACAGAGGGTGCGGTGGTAATTAAATCAAGGTCATATTCCCTTTCTAGCCGTTCTTGGACGATTTCCATGTGTAATAGCCCTAAAAAGCCACAACGGAAACCAAAACCCATTGCACTCGACGTTTCTGGTTCATAAGATAAGGCAGCATCATTCAGTTTTAACTTATCCAGCGCTTCTCGTAAATCACCATATTGGTCAGCATCTGTCGGAAATAAACCACAAAATACCATCGGTTTGGCTTCGGTATAACCAGGTAAAGGCTCTTTCGCTTGATTATGCACTAAAGTAATGGTATCCCCAACCCGTGCATCTTCAACGGTTTTAATCGCTGCTGCAAAGTAGCCCACTTCCCCTGCATGAAGGCTTTCCACTTGAATTTGATTCGGTGATAAGACTCCCAACTCATCAATTTCATACTCTTGACCAGAGGCCATCAAACGCACTTTATCCCCTTTCTTCACTGTGCCATCCATCACCCGAAAATAGACAATGACCCCCCGATAGGGATCATAATAACTATCAAAAATCAAAGCCCGTAACGGTTTTTCAATCGTATCCTCTGGCGGTGGGACGAGATGAACTAGCGCTTCTAAAATGTCATCTACCCCAATTCCCGCTTTAGCAGAAGCTTTAATAATATCAGTACAGTCTAACCCAACCACTTCTTCAATTTCTGCCCTTACCCGTTCTGGTTCTGCCCCTGGTAGGTCAATTTTATTCAAAACAGGAATAATTTCCAAGTCATTTTCCAAGGCCAGATAAACATTAGCGAGGGTTTGTGCTTCTACCCCTTGGGACGCATCTACCACTAATAGCGCTCCCTCACAAGCCGCCAGAGAACGGGAAACTTCATAGGAAAAATCGACGTGACCTGGGGTATCGATTAAATTCAACACATAATCTTCCCCATCACTGGTGGTGTAATTCATCCGAGCAGCTTGCAATTTGATGGTAATGCCCCGTTCTCGCTCCAAATCCATATTATCAAGGAACTGTTCCTTCATTTGCCTTGCTTGAACAGTTTTGGTCATTTGTAGCATTCGATCAGCAAGGGTTGATTTGCCGTGGTCAATGTGGGCAATAATACAAAAGTTCCGAATGCGAGAAACGGGAACGTCAGTCATAGGGATGTGCTAGTTAGCTGGTAAAAGTGGTTATGATAGATATTAACAAATATTAACATAAACTGGTCAGCTAATTTGATTATGGAAACAACATCTGATTATACCTGCGCATTTTGTGGTGAAAGTAATACAACTTTTGTGGATCTCAGTGCAGGAATGACACAATCTTACATTGAAGATTGCCAAGTGTGCTGTCGTCCGAATGTTTTGTCTATTCGAGTGGATGAAGAGACGTTATCAGTGGAAATTGATAGTGATTGGCAAGAATAGGAATCAAGGAATAAGCGCTTTATAATAGACCAATTAAGATTAACACTTACTTCTTCTGTTTTGATTGATCATTGCTGAATAAAAATATATTCCCACTCAGTTGATAGCTGTTCACTAAAGACATAACCCAACTGACTGTAACTTTTTAATTGGTTTGGCTCATCAATTTGTTCACGGATGATCCAATTAGTCATTATGCCCCTATGCTTCTTAGCTATTATCCCAATCGTTTTGAGTTGACCATTTTTCCTAACCTTAAAAGAAATCTTAAGAATTGGATAGTTAAGTTGGCGAGAATTAACGACACGAGCATATTCATCAGAGGCTAAATTGAGCAATATTTTCGATGAGTGTAAAGCTAATTCTTCTTTAATTTGTTTAGTGATTTTATCTGTCCAAAATTGGTAAAGATTAGGGTTTTGCTCCGTTGATAAACGAGTATTCATTTCTAAGCGATAAGGTTTAATAGCATCAAGGGGACGTAAAACACCATAAAGACCTGAAATAATTCTGAGATGTTCTTGAGCAAATTGATAGTCTCTTTCCTGAAAGTTGGAGAGCGCTAACTGTTTGAAAACATCACCTCGATAAGCTAGGAGAGCAGCTTGCTTAGGTGCTTGATTAAATTGCTGAAATCGTTGATAGTTTAAGGAAGCTAAGGAAGAACTAACTTTCAATAATTTTTCTAATTGTTGTTCCGAAAAATCTTGCAAAGTTGTGACTAAAGACTCACTCTCTTGAGAGAAGATAGTTTGAGACTGTTTAGTAAGGGTTATTTTTTTGTCAAACTTCAATGTTTTAGCAGAAGAAAGAATAATTAACATAATTAGCTATAGCCATTTGGTTGGTTAACGTATAAAAGTATGAAATAATTGAGATACCATTGGCAAGTGATTAACTAGCCAAAAATCGATTAATTATTTAATAGTGCTTCAATGACTAACATACTAAAAGTGGGAGATTCAGCCCCAAACTTCACAGCAACTGCTCAATCAGGAAAATTAGTGAATTTAAGTGACTTTTCGGGTCAATGGTTAGTCCTTTACTTCTACCCCAAAGACAATACCCCTGGATGCACCACTGAGGCCAAAGACTTCACCACACATAGAGAACAGTTTGAACAGTTAGGTGCAAAGATAGTAGGAGTTAGTCCCGACTCAGAATTATCTCATCAAAAATTTTCTCAAAAGCACAACTTATCCCTAGAATTAGTGAGTGATCCTGACCATAAAATAGCTGAAGCTTATGGAGTATGGGGACTCAAGAAATTTATGGGCAAAGAATATATGGGTATTATTCGCTCTACATTTCTGATTAGTCCAGATGGTAAGATCCATCAAATTTGGTCAAAGGTGAGAGTCAAGAATCATGTCGAAAAAGTTCTAGCCACCTTACAAGAAGTATAAACCAGATTTTGGATTAAGTATGGCAACAGATAAAACCTATAAGATATGATTGGTTAAGTTATGGCGTGATTCCCGCTATGGAAAATCCAATGAAGTGGCAAAATAATCTTTTAACTAATCAAGAGGATGTGTATGAGTTACTGGCTCAGACGCAAAGAGTAGGATTTATCGGCATGAAAACTGAGAAGCAAGCCCAGAAACCTGCTTTTTATGTGCCACAATATTTACAATCAGTTGGGCTAGAAATTATTCCCGTTCCTGTTTACTATCCAGAGGTAACAGAAATTTTGGGATGTAAAGTGTATCGTCAAATTAGTGAGATTCCAGGAGAAATAGATATAGTAGATGTATTTCGACGTTCTGATGATATTCCACAACATCTCGAAGATATATTGACCAAGCAACCGCAAGCCGTCTGGTTTCAATCAGGAATTCGTAACGATGAAGTAGCCGAAAAGTTGTGCTTAGAAGGGATTAAAGTGGTACAAGATCGGTTTCTGATGGTTGAATATCAGCGTTTATTGGTCAATAGGCCAAAATAAGATCGGTTGATACTTTAGTAGCTAAGGTAGAGGGAAGGAACTAGATAAGAATTAGGGGAAATGAGTTGACATTTTTACCAAGCCAAATTAACCAACTGACAACACCTAGCTGTGTTGATTTAGCTCAAGAGATTAAATTCAGTGAGATAACTGTGCCATTTCATTCTCAAACGATTAACACAGCTTACATTAAGGTGGGTAAAGGGAAGCCTCTATTACTATTACATGGATTTGATAGTTGTTTGCTGGAGTTTTCAACCTTAATTCCCTATCTCAGTCAAAATTACGAAGTCTATGCTCTTGATTTATTAGGTTTTGGCTTAACAGAGCGATACTTACAACTCGATTATAATCCCAGGACGATTAAGACTCATCTTGCTTGTTTCTGTCAAAGCATAATTAAGCAACCAGTCGTTTTAGTTGGTGCATCAATGGGAGGAGGAACTGCAATTGATTTGGGAGTGACTTATCCTGAATTAGTTGAGAAATTAGTCTTAATCGATAGCATTGGATTTTCAGGGGGATTCCCTTTGGGTCAGTTATTGATTCCTCCCTTGGATAATTTAGCAGTAGAGTTTTGGTTACAAAGAAAAGAGTGGGCATTAAATCTGAGTCTGATACTAAATATGGATGATAGTATCAAAGATGGACTACGAGTGAGTTTATTAGGGGCAAAGATGCCGTTATGGAAAGAAGCAATGGCTTCATTTACAAAAAGTGGAGGTTATTTAGATTTAGAGACTAAAATTATCAAGATAAAGCATCAGACCCTGATTATATGGGGAGAGAGAGATTGGGAACTAGGGACAGAAGATGCCAGAAAATTTAAGCAAGCGCTTGTTAATTCTCAACTGGTGTGGATTAAGGAATCGGGTCATGCTCCTCAATGGGAGAAACCCAAAAAAGTAGCTCAGGCCATCTGTCGTTTTGATTCTTACAATTCGATCTGATTTCTGATTTAGGAGAGTTGAGCCAGAAAAGACTCGCAGAAATATTCATTACAAAGAGTGGTAACAAGGTTGGAAAAATCGTAGAGAGATTCAACGGAAAGGTTGCTGGAACAATTAAAGTGAATAATAGAGTAAATAGAGTCATAATAGTTATCCTTGCTAATTATTCGGTCATTACGAAGAATATTTAACAAGGTGAAGTCATTAGCAACCGTGGCAGGAATGTGATGGATGACAGCGTGTAGCTGGATTTTGGTAAGAAGGGAGTCAAGAGAGTTGGGGGAAAACATGATATAAGAGTCTTACTAAGTTAGATGACTGATGATCATAAGAATAAGTTAAAGAAGCCAGATGACATTGAGATGAACGTTAAATGAAATTTTCATGAAGATTCTCAGACAAGATGATTTCGTCTCAAGAGAGATAGATTTAGTGACATCTAAGTTAGAGAACAGAAGGTAATAATCTGTTAAATGTAGTCAGAGCAAAGTTTTGATTGAGGATCACTGACTCTCGTTGTTAGACCTAGATATAATGTGTTAATTTTTTAAAGCAGTTTATATTCTGACTTAGCATTATCCCAATGAACAAAATATTAAACTCATCTTTTTTGATTGCAAGCATAGCACTCAGCGCTCAGGCTATATCGACTCAAGGCACACTTGCGGCTACTGTCATTAGTAACATCGGTATTCCAGCACCTGCTGATGGAAGTACGGCACCTCTTGCAGGTGGTACTACTACTATTAGTATGGGTGCGGCGGGGCAAGACAAAGCCTTTGGTTTTACTGTCCCTTCTGGTAATGACTGGATGTTTGAGAGTGCCACCTTTTGGTTGGTCGGCTATGATGGCGATGCTGCAAGTCCACCTGAACAGCCTTTGGTAACTATAACACTAGACGGTCCAAATGATGGAACCAATCCTGTTATAGGCACTTTGTTGCCCAATATTACTGATCCCATTAATAATCCACCTGGCAACAATGATCCTCACTATTTTGAGTTTACGGGTGATACTCCTACTTTAAGTGCGGGGGAAACTTATTTTGTGACCCTCGAAAATGATAGTCCTAGTCCATTTAACTGGGCAAGAGCTGTATCTGGAGGAGACGAACCTATTTCCAATCCTTTTACTTCAGCAGGCTATTTCTTTAGAGCGGCTGATTCTACTGGGTTGTATACACCTTCTAATGAACTTAGTGGGATTGCGATCAATGCGACGGAAATACTAGAACCACTAAGTACACCAGAACCTTCAGCCCTTCTTGGTTTAGGGGTATTTTTGGGCTTAGGCGCATTGACGAGAAAAAAGCCAATGGTGAGTAAGTAATATTATTAATTTTAAGCATGGTAGAGTGAGCAAGAGGGTAACGCTGATGATCCCTCTTTTTTATTCTTATTCTTCAACTATGTCACTGGTCACCGAAATAAACGTTTACTTTCCACTATACCAACGCATTAATACCCTAGCTAACCGATAACAGTCATGGCGTACCTTATCCTCTGTTTCTTGCATCACATTAGCTAACACCACCCGATAACCCATCTTTGCTATATCTTCCCTGTCTAAATAAACAGGATGACTATTCTCCAAAGCATAATTCTTTAAAACATGAGGAGAGGGAGGTTTTCGTTGAGCGAGGACTGCATCAAATACTTTTTCGCCACAGACTTGGGTAATGGCTTTAATATGATCAGCCGCCGTGTAACCTGTTGTTTCACCCTCTTGAGTCATGATATTGCATACATAAATACGAGGAACAGTTGCTTGTTGAATCGCTTCCCTAATTTCTGGCACTAATAGGTTAGGAATGATACTGGTATATAAACTACCTGGACCAATAATGATATAGTCCGCTTCCTCAATTGCTCGAATTGCAGCAGGTAAAGCAGGAGGATTAGCGGGATGACAGCCAATATGACGAATTTTCCCATGCGCTTCTGGTATATTAGATTCCCCTTCGATAAAGCGCCCATCGTCTAATTCTGCCCATAAACTCACATCACTAAGGGTAGCAGGTAATACCTTACCCCGAACTGCTAGTACCTTAGAACTCGCTGCCACGGCTTGCTCCAAGTCCCCTGTAATCTCTGTCATGGCTGTCAGAAATAAGTTCCCAAAGCTATGACCAATTAAACCATCTCCTGCTTGGAAACGATACTGAAACAATTCTGTTAATAATTTCTCTTCATCAGCGAGAGAGGCTAAACAGTTACGAATATCTCCAGGTGGCAATACACCGATTTCCCGTCTTAGTCGTCCTGATGATCCCCCATCATCGGCTACTGTTACAATAGCCGTAATATTAGCACTGTAATCTTTAATTCCCCGTAACAGAGTTGAAAGTCCCGTTCCTCCCCCAATGACCACAATTTTCGGTCCCCGATTTAAGCGACGATGAGCAAGGATAATATCAACTAATTCCTCATCCCCTGGGGAAAACGCTTCTGTGATTGAGCCAACTGCCCGACTTTGCCCCCAGAGAACTAAAAATAAGCCGATTAAGAGGACAAAAGGACCAGAGACATAGTTAGGAACAACACGAGTAATGAATTCTAATAGCTGACTCACGAATTCCATTAAACGGTAGATGGGGGTAAGCTTCACCCAGGTTGCTAATCCTAGCAGAGTAAGGATAAAGCCCGTTGCACTGATAATGAGCCAGCGCTTAACCAATAAACCAGGAGATAGCCACTTAAACCAGCGATTTACCCGTCTAGGGGTCTGATGACCCATGTTTGACCACTTGCGTTGTTCTGACTTAAGCTTTTTAAAGGCAGATTTTAGGGGACTAGAAGACATAACCGAAACCCACACCTAAAGTAGAAACATGACTTTACAGATTGTAAAGCAGTTCTTGAGAGGAACTGATAATATTGACTTATCAATACTAATTAAGATTCCTAATCATAACTTAATTTTCAGGTGAGGGGATGGAAAAAATAATTAATAACGATTAACTTCCTTAATCTCCCTTAATTTCACTGCAAATCTCATAGAAATCCGTGATAGGAGGTTTAGCAAACAGACTATTCATCTCTTCTAGCAGCGCTTTATAGTCCTCGCTTTGATTAGCTTGCATATCATCCACCTCATCCCACATAATAATGGCGATTCCTTGATCGGTTCCCGTTTTATTGAGCAAAAAAGACCCTTTAAAGCCTGTTGTATAGGTAGAAACCGCTTTTTCGTAAAGTTCCTGAGCTTTAGCAAACATTCCAGGTTTAAATTCACCGATCGCAACATAAGCCGTTTTGTGTTTTAGGCGTTGATCAATAAAATCTGCTGCTGACATACTTATTTCTCCTGATATTATCTTTTTTTAGTATATTTTTACGAGGACACCCAGTTCCCATTCCTTTAGCAAGACTTTACATTCATCACAACTTTCTAAATAGAACAAATTTATTGTGATAAGATACAAGAGGTAGCTATTGCGATTGCACTTATGAAACCTAAAATTGCCACAAAACCCTCATTGTATGAACTGGACTATCAGCAATGGTTAGAGAAAACCTTAGCACAACTTCGCCAAGGTCAGTATATAGACGTTGATTGGGAAAATTTATTAGAGGAAATTGAGGGAATGACTCGCAGTGATAAGCGTGCCTTGAAAAGTTTATTAACCCGTCTTTTTGAACACTTTTTAATGTTAGCTTATTGGCAGTCTGAGAGAGCTTATAATCAAGCAGGTTGGGAGCGAGAAATCGAAAATTTTCGGATTCAGATTAAAGATTTATTAACTGATAGTCCTAGTCTAAAACCTTATTTAAGAGAGATTTTCGATAAATCTTATCAAGATGCTATCAGACTTGCTTATAAAAAAACAAGACTTCCTACCAATACATTCCCTATTCAGCCTATCGCTAGTTTAGAACAAGTTTTAGACAATAATTGGTTACCAATATAACTGTTTTACGGTTGACAATGTTGATCTAATAAGGATATGGCCAATTCCAAACTATTCGGTTGAGTTTGCACCGTGTAGGCTTCCCGTTCTAAATCTTTGCGCTCAATATCATGATAGCGCTGGAAAAAAGGACGAGCTTGATTCATTGGTTGAAGATCTAACCCTAACGTCGCCATTTCTCCTTTTCCCGCACACCATTGGGCTGCATGAACCGATTCATGAATCAGTGTGGGCATGGCAATATTAAGATCAAAGACAATAGGATTGATCCAGATCGTGCGAGAATTGCGATTAAATAAGCCATAAGCCCCCTGAAGAGGGGGAACTTCGATTAAGACTTGAAAGTTATAATCTTCTAAGGTTTGTTTTAACTGGTTAAATTGGGGGCTAGGGGGAGAAATTTGCGCCAGCAAGAAGAGTGAGGGAGTAATAAGGGAAATTAATCGCATTAAATCTTAAAATTTTGTAGTCAGGGCTTTAGCCCCATCTTATCCCCAAATAGACATGGCGGAAAACCGTAGTTTCTGCGACGGAAGTTACTCTATTATTATAGATAGGAGCGATTTTGCTTAACAAACCTTCTTTATGAATTTAATTACTAAGGAAAACAATTATGGGATTCTTTGACTCAGAAGTCGTTCAACAAGAAGCCAAACAGTTATTTGAAGATTATCAGTCTCTCACCCAGCTAGGGGGAGAATACGGTAAATTTGACCGAGAAGGAAAAGTCATCTTTATTGCCAAAATGGAAGAATTGATGGAGCGCTATAAAATTTTTATGAAGCGCTTTGAACTCTCTGACGACTTTATGGCACAAATGACCGTACAACAGTTAAAAACCCAACTTGGCCAATTTGGCATGACCCCTCAACAAATGTTTGACCAAATGAATATTACCCTAGAGAGAATGAAATCGGAAATTGAGGAAAAATAGGCATAAACCCTCATTTATCCGAAGAAGTGGAGTTTTAACTTAATTTTACCTGTTGCCTTGTCCTCAAAAACTACTATTTTCAACCTAGACGTGGTTTAAAATATGAATGTTCCTCGTCTTCACCCTGAAACCATTGACGCAATTAAAGAACGAGTTGATATCGTTGATGTCATCTCTGATTATGTGGTGTTGAAAAAACGAGGTAAGGATTTTTTGGGGTTATGTCCCTTTCATCAGGAGAAAACCCCTAGTTTTAGCGTTAGTCCAACCAAGCAAATGTATTACTGCTTTGGTTGCCAAGAGGGGGGAAATGCCTTTAAATTTCTCATGGAGATAGGGAAACAGTCTTTTGCGGAAGTGGCCTTAGGTCTGGCTAAAACCTACCAAGTTCCCATAAAAACCCTAGAACCAGAGGAAAAACAGGCACTACAGCGTCAAATTTCCCTCAGAGAACAACTCTATGAAGTCTTAGCCGTCGCAGGGAGTTTCTATCAACACGCCCTTTATCAACCCCCAGGGGAAACAGCCTTAACCTATTTAAAGGAAAAACGCCACTTAACCGATGAAATTATTGCTCAGTTTCAATTAGGTTATGCTCCCAGTGGTTGGGAAACCCTTTATCGTTATTTAGTCGAACAAAAGCGCTATCCTCTCTCTTTAGTAGAAGAAGCAGGGTTAATTAAACCTCGTAAGAAGGGAAGTGGCCATTATGATCAATTTCGTGATCGCTTAATGATCCCGATCTTTGATCCTAAAGGTCGTTTGATCGCTTTTGGCAGTCGCACATTAGGGACAGATGAACCTAAATATTTAAACTCACCAGAGACTCCTTTATTTAATAAAAGTAAGACCTTATTTGCTTTAGATAAAGCCAAAGGAAGTATAGGGAAACAGGATCGGGCGATTGTGGTAGAAGGATATTTTGATGCGATCGCTCTTCATAGTAAGGGGTTTAGCCATGCAGTCGCCTCTTTAGGGACAGCTTTTACCCAAGATCAATTAAGGTTATTATTGCGCTATAGTGAGTCAAAACAGGTTATTTTTAACTTTGATGCTGATCTAGCAGGGGTGAAAGCCACTCAACGAGCGATCGCTGATATTGAATCTTTAGTTTACTCAGGACAAGTACAATTACGCATTTTAAATTTAAGTGGGGGAAAGGATGCAGATGAGTTTTTACACTCAAGTGAGGATGGGAGTGACAAATATCAGCAACTAATTAATGATGCCCCTCTTTGGTTTGATTGGCAACTTCAGCAATTATTAAAAGGGAAGAATTTACAAGAAGCAGATCAATTTGAACAAGTGGCAAAAGGAATGGTGACTTTATTAAATCATCTAGAGAATGGTCATAAAAGAACTCACTATTTAGAAAAATGTGCCAGTATTTTGAGTTTAGGGAATAGTCAATTAATTCCTTTATATCTTAATAATTTACACTCTCAACTAAGAAAACCGATTGCTAAACATACATCTCGCTCTCTTCCTCACAAAAAAGGAGCTACAAAAACCGTAAAACCCATTAAATCAGAGATCAATCAAGAAAAAGAATCCTTAAAAAAGAATGAAACTCTATTACTGCAAATATATCTACACTTTCCCCAATATCGTCCAGAAATTATACAGCAATTAAGCGCTCAAGATTTACTATTTTGTATTGATGAATACAGACAATTATGGAAAATAATTATAGAGATTCAAGAAGAAGATCCAAGCCTATTAAATGACCTGCAAAATAAATTAATCGTTAAACTAGAAGAAAATCTGTTAAACTGTTCCTTACCCAATAAATCATTTAATTCTCTTTTTTACTTACTAGATGAAAAAACCCAAGCTGATATTTCTAATCCCAGTTTACAAATTCAACAAGTTATTTTACGCCTTAAAATTATTGCCCTAGAAAAATATAAACGATATTGTTCACAACAAATGAAGAAAGCCAGTCCCCAAGAAAATAATGATTCATTTCAATACTATAGTGAAGAAAGTCTTGTTACCTATCAACAAATTAAAGAATTAAAACAACAAATTAATCTTGTATAATTATGATTAACCTGCTCCCAACCCTTACCCAAATTGTAGAAAAACCCCAACAAGGAGAAGAATTGAGCGCTGTCGAAGCGCTTCAACTCTTAAAGAGTAAAGATCCGAATGAGCATCTAGAAATTCAGCAAGCAGCCGATTTATTAAGGCAAAAACAGGTCGGTAATACTGTTACCTATGTGATTAATCGCAATATTAACTTTACTAATATTTGTGAACAACATTGCAGTTTTTGTGCTTTTCGACGGGATGAAGGAGAAGAAGGGGCATTTTGGCTGAGTATAGAACAGATTTTAGCCAAAGCAGCCGATGCAGTCGCTCATAACGCCACTGAAATTTGTATGCAGGGTGGGTTAAATCCAAGCGCTAAATATCAAGGGACATCATTAGACTATTATTTACAACTGATTCGTCACTTAAAACAACAGTTTCCCCAACTTCATTTACACGCTTTTTCACCTCAAGAAGTGCAATTTATTGCTAGAGAAGATGGGTTAACTTATGCAGATGTTATTATCGCTTTAAAAGATGCAGGAGTGGGATCAATGCCAGGCACTGCTGCGGAAGTTTTAGATGATAAGATTAGAAATATTATTTGTCCAGAGAAAATTAATACAGCGACATGGTTAGAAATTATTAGTACCGCCCATCGCTTAGGAATGCCAACCACTTCTACAATGTTGTGTGGCCATATTGAAAACCACGCCCAACAAATTGAACATCTAAATCAGCTTAAACAACTGCAACAAATTGCCCTTGAAAAAGATTATCCTGCTAAGATTACTGAGTTTATCTTATTACCCTTTGTCGGACAAGAAGCCCCTAAACCATTAAGACAAAGAGTGGGCAGAGATCAGCCTATTTTAGAAGATACGTTATTATTAACCGCAGTCTCTCGTCTCTTCTTAGGAAACTATATTAAAAATCATCAACCTAGTTGGGTAAAATTGGGATTAGAAGGAGCAAAAAAAGCCTTGCAATGGGGTTGTAATGATATTGGCGGCACATTAATGGAAGAACATATTACCACAATGGCAGGGGCAAAAGGAGGAACCTATATGACAGTAGAAAATTTACAGACAGCGATTGAACAAATTAATCGACCTTATCAACAACGGGATACTTTGTATAGCTAGTCTTTGAAAAATTGTGACTGTAGAACAATCTTCTAGTTTGTGACAGGCAATCAGTAAGTACTAACTATAACTCTACGCTTATGGGTGTTTGACAATTGAAAAAGCTCAATTCCTTTAGCAGTAGGAGGTTTCATTCTTCATTTAGTTCTAGCACTATCAAAAATCTGTTGTGCAGTGAGGGTTAAATCAGAAAAAACAGACGATTCAAGCTTTTGAGAACCTCGAAACTGTTGTAATCGATATTCTTGTTCAACTAACTGATAAATGGAAATAGTTGGTTGTTTAGGATCACCAATGTAACGTTTGCCACCTAAGCCTAAATAATCAACAATCCAGTATTCAGCAATGGCTAAAGATTCATAATCAATTAATTTGTGACCATAATCGTATCCCCAGTTAGTGCTGACAACTTCGATAACTAAAGGAATGGTTTTTCCTTGAGTAAGAGTAGAGCGTGTCTGCCAAAAAGGTTCGTTATTCAAGTAAGATTGATTAAGAACAGTAACATCAGGATTATAGGCAGATTTATCATTATATAAAGGTTTAATTAATGCTTGTTTAGGAATCAGGTAAGGAAGTTGAAAATTCTCAATTTGTACAGCTAGTTTAATCGTAAGAAAACTGATCACTTGCTCATGACTTCCAGTGGGTTGCATTTCAAAAATCTCTCCCTGATGTAATTCATAACGTCCGCCGTCATTGGGATACCAACGCCAAAAATCTTCAAGAGTGGTAGGAGTAGCTAAAGTAGAAATCATGTTTTTACAGATGTCAAATCAAAAAGGGAGAAGATGCTCTCATGGATGTGATGAATAACTAATATCATTAGTTACAATATTTCAGCAAATAAAAATGGTTTTATCACCTAATTATAGCATTTCCCAATCTCATGAGGTACACCACTATAG
>JBFRWQ010000238.1:0-7769 GCA_051439665.1 Microcystaceae cyanobacterium
AGTCCCCCGCTTTACGCATCAGCAAGTGTATGTATTGGATGCCGTACTTTTCCAGAAACGCTTCAGTTTGTGGCTTGTAGGTATCTTCACGGCCGCTGACTAAAATGGTGTTTTGACCGTCTATCATGCGAGCAACTACAGGATTTAGGAGGTCTTGGTCACAAATAGAGGCATTATAGGGATTTCTACCATTTAGGAGAGCTAGTGTTCCATCTAGATCACAGATAATTGCTTGGGGTAGATTAGGATCATCAGGGGGAGGGGGGGATTTTAAATACTGATGATACATCCCCATTATGACATCCTTGCCTACGGAGTTAAGTCGCTGCAAGTCTTGGGCAATGCAAGTTTCCAATGGGACATGGGTAAAGTCTTGAATCTTTACCTCTGCTAACCCTTTTACCAACGCCCGTATCTGATTTTCATGGACAGGGGCTAGGTTAGTGTCTGCGACGATAACGTGCTTTCCATCTTCGAGTGCAGTCAGAATCAGGTAGTCTCGCACTTTTAGGACAAACTTTTCATTATTTTGGCTGAAACGACCATTATCTAGCATGGTTCTGAGATCATCTTTACAAACAAGCTTGTAACGGCCGGGGTGGGCAGTTTGTTGTTGACGGGCCCATCTGGTTTTACCTGAACCTGGTAATCCTTTAGTGATGATGACTTGTTTCATAGTAATGATTTAACTGCCTGAGTCGGTACTGAATGGTTTGATGATTGAAGGTGGTGACAGGGGGAGTCTGTTGTTTTCTTGCTTGGAATAATACGGATTTGTAAGGGAAGTCCTGAATGGCCAGGGCAAAGTCTTTTTGAACTTCAATGTCTTTAACCTTTACATAAGTTGTCTCCAGCAGTTCCATTAGTTCACTGAGTGCTTGGCGATAAGGGGTGAGAAACTGCTCATCTTCTGGAAAGTATTGTAGGTACTCTGCTTGCTCATTGGTAAGGATAAGCTGCATGATTCGTTTGGGGGTTAACCCCAGTTCCCCTCTGATGCGGTGAATAGCCACATACTTGGGGCTTTTAATTTTGCTAATAGGGGTATTGTCTAGGTACACAACGTACCCTTCTTCTAAGTCTTCTAAACTAGCGGCGGTTTGTAAGCATTCTTCTACAGAGGTGAATTTATAAACTTGTGGTTTAGGTGTACCGAGATTAACAATCACTTCATCTGCTGTGACGTATTCCCCATTGCGATGTCTGGCCGCCAGAAACCACAGGGTTGTACTGTCATACCTTGTAACAATGCGATTATAGGGGCTTGTTAGCTCAAAAATATAAGTAACGTCCTGATTCGCTCCTGACTCATTCATACGGTCATTTAACTGGGAAATTGTCTTAAGACCCAATGCCTCTAGTGCAAGGGCTTCAAAGGTCATATTCCATGCACCAACGACACTTTCAGCATAGGCTGTTCCCCTTGTGCTAATTCTCCAAGAGCCTTCGTAGTAGGCTAATTTAATCAGTGACCCGTCTTTCTTTTCATAGCAATAGGCTTGGGAAAAATCGAATTGAGAGTCTATATCGGTACACTCTCCATAATTGAAGAAGCGGTCAAAGGAACGGCTGACAACCTCCCAATCTTTATTGATGATTAGTCCACGGCATTCGATGACCACTGGGTGGGTTTTTGGGGAATCTATTTGGCTGTAGTTGAGTACATAGAGGTTATCATAAGCCTTAACTGTTATCCCTAACTCATCAGTTAACCCCGCCATTCCCTGTTCTTTTAAATAATGGATTGTGTGCATCATGAAACTGTTAAACGCAAGGCGATGGGGTAGTTCAATCTCTATTGGTGTTTAACCAATCTAATAAATCGGTTTCTGTCTGAAAGTCGAGTAGCGCTTCCCCCAAATTCTCTAAGTCTTCCACAGATAACTCTTGAATGCGTTGGCATAACTCGGATGATATTTCTCCAAGACGACGATTTAACAGACGAAGAATTAAATTCGCTTCTCCTTCCTGTCGGCCTTCTTCTCGGCCTTCTTCTCGGCCTTCCTGTCGGCCTTCTTGTCGGCCTCTCTGTAAAGCCGTATTTTCAATTTCTTGATAGATCACAGACTCTTTCATGATGTCCTCCCGTAATAAACGTTTAATGATGTTTTTATTTAATACTAAACCAGCCAGAATCGCAGTAGAAGCAGAAACATTACTCTGGTATCGACGGTTACTGATTCCCTCTATTTGCTGTCCAATTTGTCTGAGTAGGTTTTCTCGGTTATCCGTTTGACTCAGTACAGCAAAAGGAAATAGGCCAGGACTTTGTAATAATTCATCTGAGGGAGTTTCCCATAAGCGAATAACATGAAATCCATGATTCGTCATCCCCCTTTGATAATAATCCTGTTTCACTAAGGGTGATGAACTTTCTCGCAGGTAAATAACTACCTGATAAATGTCTTCTGTTTGGTAGCGCCGATAGAGTCTAGCTGCATAATCAAACATACGATAAGGAATATCATCTTTAGGGTCAGTTTGAAACTCTATATGCAGAATAAGGTCTTCTGACTTTAAAAATATCACGCTATCTGCTCTGATTGGTTCTAAAGACAACTCAGATGGTTCAATTTCGGTAAATTGTAAAGGTTTTCCCAGTAACCAGACAGCAAGTTCTCTGGAATATTCAGTAGCGATGAATTTACAAGTGGAGTCGTACATTTATTCGTAATCAATGGACTGGTAGAAACATAATACCATTTCAACACTCTTAATGGTCAAAATTTCAGCGCCTTCAAAGTAAAATAGAATTAAAGCTCAATTCAGGGTGAATCAAATGGCAGACTTAATTGCTTTAATCATCATTGGTATCTATCTCGGCGGTATCTGGAAGTTTTGGACAGGATATAAGCAAACCACATTTAGCCGTCGCTTACCCACTCGCTTAATCCTTTCCTATTTTTGGCCAATTCTCCTAATGACCAATGGTTCTTATCGTCAGAACTTTCGTAAAGCCTTAAAAGGGAAAAAAGAATGATTAATGGGCAAAATATCTGGTTAATTGGCGGTACAGCAGAAAGTCGAGAAATTGCCATTGAAATCAGCCGTTTAAACCTATATTATGTCATAACTGTCACGACAGAACAAGCGCTCTATTTATACCCTCAATCCCCTTGTTTAACTGTAATAATAACTCGTTTATCTAAAATTACAGCAGCAGAATTCATCAAAAAGTACAAAATAAAAGCAATTATAGATGCTTCTCATCCTTATGCGACTGAAATATCCAAATTAGCTATTTATTGCGCCACTAATTTTAATTTACCCTATCTTCGCTATGAACGACCGACCTTATCAGGGGACAATATAATTGAAGTAAAAAGCTTGGATACTTTACTAAACAGTCATTACTTACTTGGTAAACGAGTCCTATTAACCCTTGGCTATCAATCCTTAAAATCATTTAAAGACTGGCATAATAAAGCCACTTTATATGCTCGCATTTTACCGAAAATCGACTCCCTGCAAGCAGCTTTAAATGCAGGATTTCCCCCTAAACAATTAATTGCTTTTCGGCCACCCCTCAACTATGAAATGGAAAAAGCGCTTTGGCAGCATTGGCAGATTGAAACAGTTGTATCTAAAGCATCTGGGCGGGTTGGAGGAGAAGACATTAAACGACAGATTTCTCAAGAATTGAAGATTCCTCTCATTCTTATTCAACGGCCTTCCCTCTCCTATCCTCAGCAAACCAGTGAACTTGAACAAGTCAAACAGTTTTGTGAACGTGAGATGGGCTAATTGCTTTATTTTTCCTTCTCTTGTCTCTTTTTCATGGATTCTGACCAATTTTCTACAATGCGCTGACGTTCCCTTGCGATCGCTAATGCACCATTTGGTACATTATTATTAATCACTGACCCAGCAGCCACTGTCACATCATTTCCAAGTTGCACAGGCGCAACAAAGACACTATTTGCACCCGTTTTTGTTCCATTACCAATTAGGGTTTGATGTTTCTTAAACCCATCATAATTAGCGGTAATTGTTCCTGCACCCACATTAACCCGTTCTCCTAATACTGCATCCCCTAAATAGGATAAATGCGCCACATTACACCCTTGATTAACCGTTGTCTTCTTAATTTCCACAAAATTCCCTAAGCGACAGTTTTCCCCAATGATGGCTTCTCCCCGTAAATGAGTATAAGGACCGACCCGTCCGTTATCTCCCACCTGACTATCAATAATCACTGAGTAGCTAATCGATGTATTTTGACCAATTTGGCTATTTTCAACCAAAGTACCTGGACCGATACAACTACCTGCACCTATAGTCGTTTTTCCTCGTAAATGGGTTTGGGGTTCAATCACAATATCAGGGGAAAGAGTAACCGTATCATCAATAGTAATGGTTTCAGGACTAATGAGCGTGACCCCTGCTTTCATCCAATTTTCCTTAATCCGTTGTTGTAAGACATCATAAGCTTGTGAGAGTTGCAAACGGTCATTAATACCACTAATTTCTTGAAAATCTTCCACATCCATCGCCATAACAGGATTAAGAAACCTTACCACATCAGTCAAATAATATTCATTCTGGTCATTATCCGAGGTTAATTTAGGCAAAATTTCTGCCAGCTTTGGCCAATTAAAACAAT
This sequence comes from Microcystaceae cyanobacterium, assembly GCA_051439665.1. Lineage (GTDB taxonomy): Bacteria > Cyanobacteriota > Cyanobacteriia > Cyanobacteriales > Microcystaceae > JBGTGT01. The sequence goes on from JBFRWQ010000238.1 coordinate 4,604, forward strand.
AAATTCCCCCATTAATCCGATGATTATTCTTTTGTGCTGCGCTACAGTCCCTATCTTCTATAATTTGTGTTATGAGATTATTGCCATCACAGAATACCCGTCCATATCCCTTGGGGTTAGGTAATTGAGCCGTTAGAAGTGTAGCAGCGTTTTTATTAGATTGATGAACCTTAACTAAGTTTTCTATGGTTTCAGGACGTAGAAGGGGAACATCTCCGTTTAATACTAATAAGTCCCCTGTATAGTCTTGTAGATAGGGTAGCAGTTGCTGAACCGCATGACCTGTTCCTAATTGTTCCTTTTGCTGAACAAATTCAACATTATTGAGAAATTCAAGGGATTGTTGGATGGTTTCCCCCTGATAGCCAATAATCACTAAACGGCGCTCTGGGTTAAGCAGATTGCTACTTTCTAAAACCCGTTCAACTAAGGTTTTTCCTCCCAAGGAATGTAACACTTTAGGAAGGGTAGATTTCATGCGAGTTCCTTTTCCGGCGGCTAAAATGGCGACTGCTACCATGATGATTGATTATTTGTGAGTCCAATTTAGAGCTTAGTTTATCACTATGAGTGCAGTGTGGGGAGTGTGGGAGGTGTAGGGAGTGTGGGGAGTATGAATACCTCCATATCTTCCCCCTCTTTCTCAACAGATAATTTAAGTTCCAAAGCCTAGCATTATTCTAAGCAGGGTTTACTTCCTCTGTGATGGGGAAAAAGCGCTGCTTAATTCCATCAGTGATGAAATGAGATAATAACCCCATCGGTCCGGCAAAGAGACAGAGAATAAGAGAATGAAATGTCCATGTTCCTGTTTTCTGTCCTTCCCAATATATCCAACGACCGACGAAAAGATCCATAACTAAATAATGAGTCCAACCGGCCGCAATAACGGTTTCTGAGGAAAACGCTTGTGCAAGACTGCTTAAAGTAGGATTAGATAGTGCTTCGACTGATTCAGGATCTAGATTAAGACTGAAAAAGTAGATGTAAACAATCGCTAGAAGGATAAAAGGGATATAAGATTCCATTATTTTCTGAGTAATGCCCCACTTAGGTAGCAAAATCATTAATGCCCAAAAAGGAAGGACAAAGAGATTAGCGATGTTAAAAATGAGAGTTTCCATGATGCTGTGAAGAATTATTTAGAACAATATTCCTCCAAAGCATAACGGTTTTGTTCGACAAAAAGTTAAGTATTTATTTGTACTAAACTGATCAGCCAAGAAAAACCCCTTACCCTGATAAGTGGCAGGTTTTCATGGCTCATTTACCCTAAAATTAAGCCCAGGCAGAAGTATTGCCACCAGAAGGAGGTATATCTTGCCATCTACCTGCCCCAACAGCCTTAATTGCTTCAGAGAGGTTTAAATCTCCTGTATAAAGAGCACGTCCCGTAATCATTCCCGTTACCCCCAAAGGTTCTAGGGATAATAAACTTAAAACATCCGTTAATGAACTAATACCACCCGATGCAATAACAGGAATCTTAATTTGCTGGGCTAATTCTCTTAGCGCTTCTTTATTCGGTCCAATTAAGGTACCATCCCGTTTTATATCTGTGTAAATAATCGCTGCAACCCCTAATTTCTCCATATTTTGCGCTAAATCAGTGGCTAAAACCTCAGAGGTTTCTAACCATCCCTTTGTAGCCACTTTACCATCACGGGCATCAATACCAACAATAATTTTATTAGGAAACATTTGACACAATTCTTGGACTAAATCAGGATTTTCTACAGCAACTGTCCCTAAAATGACCTGATTCACCCCATTTTCTAAAAGAATTCCCACACTCTCTAGGGTTCTTAACCCACCTCCCACCTGCACAGGTATCTTGATTTCACGAATAATTGATTTAATAACCTCTAAATTCACAGGTTTTCCCTGTTTTGCTCCGTCTAAATCCACTAAATGCAAACGGGTTGCCCCTTGTTCTTCCCATTGTCGGGCTACCTGAACGGGATTCTCATCATACACTTGGGATTGTTCATAGTCTCCTTGATAGAGACGGACACAACGACCCTCTAACAGATCAATCGCAGGGATAACATCCATAAATCACTTTAAAACGTACCTAACTTGTCTATCTTAGCAAGTTTTTCCCCTCAGATTAACCAACAAACCCAACCCTATCGTTATGGGAGGATAACCGAACAACGCACATCTTGACAGTCCTTGCAAGCTATTGTTACATTTATTAACAAGTTGATTAACAAAAGTTAACATTCACTAAAAACAGAGGAAGACTTTTATGCTTTTACTTATTGCGTTATTTTTAATTGGTTGGGGCGCTGCTGCAGTGATTGGAACACAGGCTTATTTCCGAGGAGAACAAAGTAAGCCAATTCATGAAAGAAACTGGCGCTCTGAGTCTTTTGAGCAAATCTCCAAGTCTGTAACGGGTAAAGAAACCGATAGCGACCGCATTCCCGCATTTACGGCTGATGCTTATGTCAGTGGCAACTTGCCTACTGCCTAGAAAAAAGGGGTCATGAGTGGGTAGATGGGCAAAGCACCTACTAGGATAGGCTTTAGCCCTATACACCGCCCTAAAGGGCTTACTACAAGCCTATTTAGAATTGGACTGTGTTGGGTTTTGTACCTCAACCCAACCTACCTCTATTGACTCATTTGGGTTGAAACAGAAGACTACACTCTCCTTGTGTATTTACAAATTCTGCCTGCTTGGGATTTTTGTGTATAATGAAGTGGATTCAGACCTCTTTCTGATTGCTTAACCCATGCAACCCGACCAATTTGCAGCTAAATACCAAACTTTGACCCCTAAACCAAGAAGTGTACTCATTCTCTTGTCAGAAGGGAAGTCGGATGAAGAAATTGCTCTAGAAATTGGAGCATCAGAAGCGACTGTGCGCAAACATATACAGAATGTCTGTGATCATTTTGAAATCCCCTCAGAAGTAGAAGGAATTCGCCGTAATCGTCGTCAAGATTTAATTCCATTAGCGTCACAATATTTACCAGATTTAGTACAGAATAGAACTGTTTCTCCTTCCATAACCCAGACTAAACCCATTTACTCCCCAAAAGCTTCCCTTCCCACCTCCTCACAAGACTGGGATGGTGCGCCAGATGTCTCAGTTTTTCATGGACGAGCAGAAGAATTAGAAACCCTGAGAAATTGGGTATTAGAAGATAAATGTAG
>JBFRWQ010000239.1:0-6552 GCA_051439665.1 Microcystaceae cyanobacterium
AAGTAGATTTTTTTCATCCTCTATCATTATCATGGTTTCTCTGGCAAACTTTTGGTCAAAAGCTAATCAGTTGGTTCAAAAGATACCAACTAATGCACTAAATACAGCTTATCAAAGCGCTGTTAATATTCAAACGATTGAAAATGATCATTTTCAGGGCAAAATCATCTCCCCAGAGGTAGAGGGAGGGCAATGTGTTTATGAATATTATAAAAGCGCTTTAGATCGAGAGTTGGCAACGATTAATCTTAATTTAACTCAGTTAAAAATTAGTAAGTTTTTTAAGGTTAATGTTACGACTTCTCCAACGAATGAATCTGAAGAAGAAGAGATAACAAGAGATAGTGATGTCCTAGAAAAATTACGTTTTATTGAAACTGTCATCGGCAAGTATCGTAAACAACAAGAAGAAGTGGAAGTGAGACAAGCTAAGACTCCAATTACTCCACTAAAGGGTGAAAAAATTCCTCCAATTACTCCATCACCATCAAGTCCCAATGAAAATGAACAACCCCCTAACAACCTTTTAGAAGAGATAGAAAGAGAAATAGAGCAAATTAATCCACTAAGAAGGCGACAATATACTGCTGAATATGAACAGGAAGTGGTAGAAAAGTTACGACGTTTAAGACTTGAACGAAAAATCAGTATTCGTATCTTATTGACTTTATTAATCGTTCCTTTATTGGTTCAAATAGTAACTAAAAACCTAATTTATGCACCTTTAATTGATAATCGAACAGTAGATAAGGTAGCAATGTCAGAAATTAAAATTAGTGAGGAAGTAGGAGCAAGATTTTTAACCGAGTATCGTAAATTTAAAGATACTTTAGATATTAAGCGTATCCTTAATCCTGACAATGACTCATCTAAAGCAGAAGAAGAATTTCAAGAGAGAGTCAGAGAATTATTAATAGAAGCAGGGTATGAAACTCGTAGGGGTTTAGTGAATTTATTAGCTGATGGGACTGCATTATTGACGTTTGCTGGAATTATTTATGTTAGACGGCGAGATTGTCAAACATTAGTTAGTTTTTTAAGCTATAATTTTGCTGGGTTGAATGTGGTGACTAAGGTGTTTATCTTTATCCTTTTAACAGATATGTTTGTTGGCTTTCATTCCGCCGAAGGATGGGATGTGCTGTTAGTTAAAACCTTTGAACATTTAGGAATTCCCGAAAACCGCAGTTTTAATGGTATCTTTATTGCCACAATTCCTGTTCTTATGGATTCAACTTTTAAGTTACTGATCTTTAATTACTTTACTCGAACCTCTCCTGCTTCAGTGGCAATTTTAGAGAAGATGAATCAGTAACTCAAAGCTGTAGGGTGGGCAAGGGAGAATAAGTCTTAGGCTAATTAGATAATTTTTAATAATTGCCCACCAGCCTGATTATGGTTGATCGGCAAAATTGATCTTAAAATATCCTCATCCTCTGCATTAACCATTTGCCAACCCTACAAACTACAAACTTATTCTATCTTAGACAAATGTTAGTCATATTGATCCTTATTTCTGCTGATAATGTTGTTTGGCTAGTTCCTCATAAGCTATTTGTTCTGCTTTGATATCTTGATCAATTTCAACTCGGTTAGCATGATAATAGGTCAAAGCAGCATAAATTTGGGTTATGGTTAGATGATTGAGCTTTTGGGCAATTTCTTCGGCATTATATCCCTGATTATACAAATTAGCAATTCTCCGAACGGATGTCCGAGTTCCTGTAACCACAGGGCGGTTATTCTCAGGGGTAATGGATATTAATTGACCAATATCGGTGAGAGTTGCCCATGATGTTCTCCTTTATCCTTTAATAAACTAAATCTATCATAAAGTCAAAGCTGTAGGGTGGGCAAGAAAGAATAAGTTTTAGGATAGTATAGATAATTTTTAATAATTGCCCACCAGCCTGATTATGGTTGATCGGCAAAATTAATCTTGAAATATCCTCATCCTTTGCATTAACCATTTGCCCACCCTACAAACGACAAACTCAAACGTTTACTTTTTCCGTTTACCTGTCAATACACCCACTGTACCAAAGGCTAATAAGCCTAACAGAGTAGCAGGTTCAGGAGTTGTCTCTGCGGGAGTGACATTAATATTGTAAATTGTTGACGGACCATTTCCACCTAAAGTAATCAATAACGGATCACTTGGCGCTAAATCGTACCCATCACCGTTGGCGTTACTTTCAAAGTTTAGGTCAGTAATATTACTATCGCCATCAGTTTCAAATACCCAGTCGTTTAAATCACTCAGCCCAAAGGTGGTGGTGGTAGGAGTAGTTGCTAAATCGATGAAGGTGGCAGAAAAGGCTTCAATACCATCCAAATTCCCATCCACTTTCCCTGGAAAAAAGATGCTTTGGTTAGGAATAATCAAGGCATCATCGATGGTAATTGAACCCGTCCCCGAAGATGTGGTAGAGTTCCCCGAAGAATAAGTAAAGGTTAAATCAAAGGTAGCAGCATTGGCAACAGAGGCAAATCCTAAGAGGGACGCACTGAGGATAGATGCGCCAAAGAATGGCAAAATAGCGTTACTTTTCATGTAAATATGTCAATTAAAATGAATAAACACTCGTATTACACCCCCCCCCTTTAATTATGTCAAGTTTACACTAATGTTTATTTTCTGAACTGTCAAATACCATTTGAAATCTTTTTGTAGGAGCGCAAGGTTTACGCCCACCAGACTCCATCTTCCCTACATATAAGTTCGTAGGTTTGGTTAAATTAAGAGTGAAACTCAACAAAGCCTTATCCCTATTTGTGTTGGATTTAGTACCTCAACCCAACCTACATCCTTTTATAAGATTGAAAAAAAAGGCTTATAATCGAGAAGACTTATCTTATATAAGATGTTCCATTAATCTTTACCTTTACAGGAGACTTGTCAAAATGGCTAGAACCATTGTTGTAGGTGGTGGCTTTGTTGGACTATTTACCGTTCTACATCTTTATCATCATAAGTATCCCCAATCTCTATTTTTAATTGATAATAAAGATCATTTTGTCTTTAATCCTTTATTATTTGAACTAATGACAGGAGAAATGACACCTGATCAAGTTTGTCCCCTCTATCGGGAACTACTAAAGGGAAGTCCGATTACTTTTTTAGAAGATCAAGTCACTCAAATTGATTTAGTTGAAAAAAAGGTTTACCTAGCATCCGATATTCACTATGATTATGACAATTTAGTACTTGCACTAGGAAAAAAAGCGGGATTTTTTGGCGTTGAAGGCGCACAAGATTATGCTTTTCCCTTTAAAACTAAAGAAGATGCTGAAAGATTGCGTCAACATTTACAAGATTGTTTGAAAAAAGCAAGTCAAACAGAGGATGAAACAACCCGTCAAGCGCTGTTAACCTTTGCTATTGTTGGTGGAGGACCGACAGGAATTGAAATGGCGGGAACATTAGGCGATTTATTGGCTAATTGGTTTCAAAAATTAGATCAATCTGTTCAAGATATCCGCATTGTCATCATTAATCGTCCTCAAGAATTGTTACAAGGAGATGTTAATTCTCATTTACGAGAAGCGGTTAGTAATGCTTTTGCTAAGTCTCCCATTTCTATTGACTTAATTTTAGGTGCATCTGTGACTAAAGTGACCCCTAATAGTGTAAGTTATCAACAGGATGGTCAAACCTTAACCATTGATACTAATACCACAATTTGGTCTGCGGGAACAGCAACAAACCCCCTGATTGAAACTTTACCTATTTCTCCTGAAAATCGAGCTAAACATGGCTCATTAAAAGTCTTACCTACTTTACAATTACCTGAATTCCCTGAAGTCTTTGCCGCAGGAGACTGTACCATTTTATCATCTAATTCCCTACCTGCAACAGCACAAGTCGCCTATCAACAAGGAAATGCGATCGCACATAATCTTAATGCAATGGCTAAGGGACATCCTCTGACAGAAGCTAAGGTAAAATTACGGGGATCGATGATGAAATTGGGAATTGAGGAGAGTGTCGCTAATATCTTTGATCGTTTTGAAGTGACAGGTCATTCAGGACACCTGATTCGAGAGGGAACTTATTTACAGTTACTTCCTACCCCTATTCATGATTTTAAAGTAACAACCAATTGGATTGTTGACGAGCTTTTTCATCATCATAGTTCATAAGCCAGTGTTGGGTTTAGTGCCTCAACCAAACCCACATCCTACTGTTTTATTATTATGGAAAATTTATACCCAATCTTAGCCATTATCGCAGTCTTCACCTTTATTTACAGTAACATTGCAGGACGGTTAGCATCGACTTCTATCTCTGATGCAATGGTATATGTGGTCTTTGGGTTTGTATCTGGGACAAATGGAATTAATATCTTACAACTCAGTATTGAATCTGAAGGAATTCGCTTGCTGGCTGAGTTAACTCTTGCTTTACTCCTCTTTTCAGATGCTGCTAATGCTAACTTAAAGGTACTTAAAAGTACTGTCCGACTTCCTTCTCGTTTACTCTTAATTGGACTTCCCCTTACCATTCTTTTTGGAGTCGGTGTGGGTAAATTATTATTTCCTAGTGTGAGTTGGGTTGAAGTAGGAATTTTAGCCACTATGCTTGCCCCAACAGATGCTGCATTAGGAAAAGCAGTGGTGAGTAACCTGAAAGTTCCTGCTCAAATTCGGGAAGATTTAAACGTAGAAAGTGGGTTAAATGATGGAATCTGTGTACCGATTTTATTTGCTTTATTAGCTGTGGCAACGTCTCAAAACAATGAGAGTAGTATGTCTCAATTGGTCTTCCATTTATTAGCCGAAGAAATTGGCATTGGTGGCTTAGTCGGGGCGAGTCTTGCGGTTTTGGGCGCACAATTAGGCAGCTTTGCAGTTAAACAGAATTGGGTGACAGCAACATGGCGACAAGTTTCCATTCCAGCGCTTGCATTTACTTGTTTTGCAACGGCACAAAGTTTAGGAGGAAGTGGATTTATTGCTTCCTTTGTTGGGGGACTTTTATTTGGCAGTATGATTAAAAATTATAAAGAGGAACTATTAGAGGTGTCAGAAGGAATCGGGGATGCTATGTCTTTGATGACTTGGGTGGTGTTTGGGGCGATCGTTGTCGGTAAATCCATCGTTTCAATGACCTTACCAATTATTTTATATGGCATTTTAAGCTTAACTGTGGTGAGAATTTTACCCGTTTTATTGTGTCTATTTGGCATTAGTCTAGACTTGGAAAGTAAGCTCTTTATGGGGTGGTTTGGTCCACGGGGACTAGCAAGCATTGTCTTTGCTGTTATTGTGCTTAATAATAATTTACCCAGTGGCGAGATTCTGATCAATACAGTGACTTGTACCGTTTTGTTAAGCATCATTGCACATGGAGTAACAGCAAATCCTTGGGCAAATCGTTATGCAAAAAGATCAACGTAGTCGATTGTTAGCTATCTTGGTTTAATGTTGATATACTGTAAATAATGCAATCCCTACCACCATTTAAAGATGACCAGTTCTGAGCCAAAAACACAACAAACTGACAATCTTAAGGAATCGAAGGAAAGCTTAACCTCTTCTAATCCGTCTAAACCCCATCTAATTTTCCGCCTATTACCTACCCTTACCTTAATCGGTTTAACAGGATGGTGGGCTGTGGTAGGGCGCATTCCCACCCGTGTCATTGGTCAATCTATTCTGATTCAACCGAGATCAATTATTTCTTTTCAACCAAGGGGATCTGGAGGACAAATACTAGAGATAAGGATTAAACCAGGGGAACGGGTTAAAGTTGGACAAGTGATTGCTGTTCTTGATTTACCCGACTTAAGAGAACAACTTCGCAACCAACAAGAAAAATTAGCACAATATGAAGCAGAAAATCAAGCCATTACCAATGCTCAAATCATCCGCAGTAACTTACAACAACAAACTTTACAATTAGAAAGCGTTTCCATTCCTCAGCAACTCGAAGCCAATCTTAAAGAAATTGAAGCCAACCAAATCAAACTGATTGCCGTAGAAAAGCAACGCCAAGCTTATCAGGAAAGAATTATCCAACTCGATGAATTTATTGCCTTATCACAACGACGGTTTCAAGCCTATAATGATTTAGTAGCAGAAGGCGTAGTGGCTCCCTTAAGTTGGCAAATTACTAACTCTGAAAATCAACTACAACAGAGCCAAAATGAACGAACTAATTTATATGCACAACTAGAAAATTTGAGTTCTGTTGAAGAAGAATTAGCTTCAGCCAATATTAATTTAAAGGCACAAAATGAGGACTTACGGGCTCAACTTGAAAAACTGCGCACTGATTCGGCTAACCTTCAATTAACGGACTTACAAGCCACCGTACAACGTCAGAATACCATTGATAATCTAAAACGAGATATTGATAATCTAAAAGCCACCATTGCCAAAGATAGCTTGGTCATTTCTTCCTATAATGGAACAGTGATAACAGTTAGCGGCAATGCAGGGGAATACATACAAGTAGGGACTGCTTTAGGAACATTACGAGTGGATAATCCTGATACCTTAGATCAAGAGAATAAACCAATTGTTACCGCTTACGCCTTTTTTACGCCA
>JBFRWQ010000240.1:0-4170 GCA_051439665.1 Microcystaceae cyanobacterium
AAATCTTCCACAATGCGACGAGTACAAGCTAACAAAATATCCGTATAGTTAACATCCTTAGTGTCCATATATTCATCCGCTTCAAAATAAATCACCCGACAACCCTTTTCTTCTAAATAGGCTTTAAGATGAGCAATTTCTGTCGATTTCCCTCCTCCTCGGTGGCCTGTATAAAGCTGATAAGTCGGTACATCGGAAAGAGTAATTTTTCTACCGACAGCACGAATAATATTGTCATCTCCCCTTACTTCACGACAAGAAACATAACGGGAATCTTCATCAGGAAGAGGATAATCAGGAGAGAATTGATTATAGACATCGCTAATAAATTTTTCATCCCTTAAAACAATATCTTTGTCGGTCATTTTCTTTTCCCCCAATGACTAGGTTAGTTACAATTCCTTAATGTTATCATAAAAATGAAGGGCGCAAGGTTTGCGCCCCTACAGTAAGATTAAATTATACTGAAGTTAAGGTTTTTTCCTCTGTTTTGGCTTCTGCACTTTCCGCTTCAGATGGGGGAACAACTTGCCAGAATTTCGGTAAATATTCAGCCCAATTATCTAAGATTAATTTACCTTTAGGACTGCCTGTTTTTTCAACATGAGCGCTGATTAAGTCCTTCAGTTGTTTTTCTCCTGCATCAGTACAAACCCGTTGGTAACTAACAATCTCGGAATTAACTTTTTCAGGGAAGTTTCCAACTTCATCAAGGAAATAAGCCAATCCTCCTGTCATTCCTGCGCCTACGTTACGCCCGACATTTCCTAAGACTACTAGAACCCCCCCTGTCATATACTCACAACAGTGATCACCTGCACCTTCAATAACGGCTTTTGCCATAGAATTGCGGACGGCAAAGCGCTCTCCTGCGATACCATTGGCATAGAGTACGCCACCTGTTGCCCCATATAAGCAGGTATTCCCTAAGATAACGTTACTTTCTGGGGCATAGTTAGCATCGCTAGGGGGAACAATCATAATCTCACCACCGTGCATTCCTTTACCTACATAGTCGTTGGCTTCTCCTTCCAGATGCAAGATCATACCAGGAAGGTTAAACAAACCAAAACTTTGTCCTGCTGCTCCTTTTAAATTCAGGTTAATTTGACCTTCAAAGCCTCCATTCCCATATTTCTTGGCAATAACTCCAGATATACGTCCACCAACGGAACGATCTGTGTTAATAATCTCAATCTCTTTGCTCACTGAACCTTGATTCTCAATAGCAGCCATAATATCTGTCTCTGCTAAGATCTGATCATCTAAGACATCCCCATTACTGTGAACCGCTTCGTGGTTTAACCAGCTACGGTTTTCTTTGACATTGGGAAGATTAATCAAACAATCAACATTGATTCCTGACGTTTTCCCTACTTTTGCATCCATGCGTTGCTTCAACAGGTCAGACCGACCAATGACTTCATTAAGGCTACGATAGCCCAATTTGGCAAGGATAGAACGGACTTCTTCGGCGATAAAATAGAAGAAATTGACCACATCAGCAGGAACACCCTTAAATCTTGCCCGTAGCTTCTCCTGTTGCGTTGCTACACCCACAGGGCAATTATTGGTATGGCAAACCCGTGCCATGATACAGCCTTCTGCGATCATGGCAATTGAACCAAAACCGTATTCTTCAGCGCCCATCAAAGCAGCCATCATCACATCCCATCCTGTCTTTAAACCACCGTCAGCCCGCAAAATAACCCGTTCTCGGAGTTGGTTTTCTAATAGCATCCGATGAACTTCTGTTACCCCTAATTCCCAAGGACATCCTGCGTGTTTGATGGAACTGAGGGGGGATGCACCTGTTCCACCATCATGTCCCGAAATTTGGATAATATCAGCGTTTCCTTTAGCTACACCTGCTGCAATTGTGCCAATACCAATTTCTGCCACTAATTTAACCGATACTTTAGCTTGTGGGTTAATTTGGTGTAAGTCGGTGATTAATTGGGCTAAGTCTTCAATGGAGTAGATGTCATGGTGGGGAGGGGGTGAAATGAGGGTGACACCAGGCTTAGAGCGCCGTAACATGGCAATATAAGAGCTAACTTTCTTGCCAGGTAATTGTCCCCCTTCTCCAGGTTTTGCCCCTTGTGCCATTTTAATCTCTAATTGCTGACCATTCATCAAATATTCGGGGGTTACGCCAAAACGCCCTGATGCAATCTGTTTAATGGCTGAACTCACCCTGTCACCGTTTTTTAAGCCCTGTAGATGGGAAAATGTGGGAGAGTTTCCATTCTCATCCACGTCACTGAGGGGAATAAAGCGCATCACATCTTCCCCACCTTCCCCTGAGTTTGATTTTCCGCCAATTCGGTTCATTGCAATGGCTAGGGTTTCGTGTGCTTCCCTTGACAGCGCTCCAAGGGACATTCCTCCCGTACAGAAGCGCTTAAGGATACTTTCGACAGGTTCGACTTCTGCGATGGGAATTGAGGTGCGATCGCTGTTAAACTCTAGTAAGTCCCGTAGTGCGGTAACAGGGCGTTCTTTAAGGTATTTCTTGTACAATTCGTAATGGTCGTAAGCTTCAGTATTTGCCCCATTACCACCGACCTGATAAGCTGCTACTGCTTTGTGTAAATATTTGGACATTTCTGGGGAATTCATGTGATATTCTCCCCCTGGGCGATAGTTAACAAAGCCGTAGTTTTGTAGTTTCTTAGCAGTGAGGTTAGGAAAAGCTTTTTGATGGGTATTAATGATTTCTTGGGCTAATTCAGAGATACTTAAGCCTCCCACACGGCTAGTCGTTCCTTTAAAGCCCATCTCAACTAAATCCTCTCTTAAACCAATGGCTTCAAAGATTTGCGCCCCATGATAAGAAGATAACAGAGAAATGCCCATTTTAGAGAGAATTTTATATAACCCTGCTTCGATAGACTTACGGAAGTTATTTAAAGCCTCTTGAAGGCTAACTGAGGCAATTTTTCCCTTAGCCATTAAGTTTTTGGTTTTTGGTTCATTAAACCAATTTTTAAGGGATTCTAGCGCTAGATAAGGACATACAGCAGAAGCCCCATAACCAATTAAACAAGCAAAATGGTGGGTACTCCAACATTGCGCCGTATCTACCACTAAAGAGGCTTTAAGACGTAATCCTTCTTTAATTAAATGGTGATGGACTGCACCGACAGCTAATAAGGGGGGAATATAAGCAGTATTTTCGTCTATTTTACTGGTTTGTATTTTTAATCCTTCTGGGCGCAAGCCTTGCGCCCCTACAGATAGTCTATCACTGATAATTAAGATTTTAGCCCCATTATTAACAGAATTTACCGCAGATTGACATAAGTTACTAACCGCAGATTTTAAGCCATCAGGTCCCGATGTAATGTCATAGAGGGTAGAAAGTTCAATACTCTTAATGTCAGAGGATTTAATCTCGTTTAATTCCGTGTTATTAATAACAGGACTAGATAAATCAATTAATTGGGCATCTTCTGGTTTAGTATGGAGTAAATTGCCCCGTTCCCCTAATAAGGTATGCAAAGACATCACCAAGTTTTCCCGTAAAGGATCAATCGGTGGATTGGTTACTTGAGCGAATCTTTGCTTAAAATAGTCATAAAGTAGGCGTGGTTTATCTGACAGTACCGCTAACGGGATGTCATCCCCCATACAGAAAGTTGGTTCTTTCCCTTGTGTCGCCATTGGGACTAAGATCATATCCACATCTTCTGCTGTGTAACCAAAAGCCGTTTGTTGTTGCAGTATATTGTTATTTTCCGTTGTTTCTTCAAAAGTCTGAGGTTCTAAAACATGACGATATTGCTTTAACCATTGTCCATAAGGCTCTTGGGAGGCGATACGTTGCTTAATTTCCCAGTTTTTAAGAATTTCTTGACTATTTAAGTCAACTGCAATCATTTGACCAGGGCCAAGTCTTCCTTTATCTACTATCTCACTTTCAGGTAAGTTAACCACCCCTGCTTCACTGGCTACCACCACATAGTCATCCTTAGTAATAACATAACGGGCAGGACGTAAGCCATTGCGATCTAAACAAGCGCCCACCCGCTTACCATCACTGAATACTAATAACGCAGGACCATCCCAAGGTTCTTTAATGCCGCTATAGTATTTATAAAAGTCCGTAATCTCTGGTTTATCCTTTAATTCAGGTTGATTTTGATAAGCTTCTGGTACAAGAATCAT
>JBFRWQ010000241.1:0-4259 GCA_051439665.1 Microcystaceae cyanobacterium
TTGTCTTCTCCTTCGTAAATTTCCCCTAAACTAAACTGATTATTATTAACATCAGCTAAACTCAGAGTATCGCTCAACGTTACCCCATCAGCCAATTCCACTGTCACCTTCAGATTTTGACCAACAACGGCTCTGAGGCTATCTAATTCGATATTAAAAACCTCTGTTGCATCATCGATACTCTGAATAAAATAAAAGTTCCCTTTAGCTGCCCTAGCCATCCCAATTAACAAATCTTCATTAAATCCTTGGGCAAAACCCAATGTTGTCGTAATAATACCTTCTTCGGCTTTTTGTTGGGCTGTGGTGGTTAAAACTTTAGGATCACGAATACCTACATTAGCATGACCATCAGTTAACAGCAACACCCGATTAATTTTCTGGCTATCCAGTCCCCCTTGAACATATTCACATCCTTGTAACCATCCACCTGATAAATTGGTCAAGCCCCCGACGCTAACATTACGAATGGCTTGGGTAAGAGCAGCTTGATCACTGACAGGTTGAGGAGGAATAACTGTATTGACATTATCATCATAAACTATGACCGAGAGAATATCTTGATCAGTTAACTGTTCAACCACTGATTCTGCCGCTTTTAAGGCATGAAACAGAGAATTACCAGCCATTGAACCAGAACGATCAATGACTAAAGATAAATTTAACTCTCTTCTGGTTGATTCTGGTATATCAGCCCGAAAACGGAGTAATATATCAGCTTGGGAGGAACTAGGGGTTAGAATAGATGGCTCAAAATCATAGCTTACTTTCAGCATGAAAGGCTACCTCAATTAACAGGGTTTGTTGATTTATTAAAAAATGTCGAGTGAAAGCTCTACCTAAAAATATCCTTAGCCAAAAATATATCAGATTTAGGTAGAGATGAAACTCAAGCTCTGGTTGCTTATTCACCCCAACTATACCATTTTTGTTTAGTTGGGGAAGAGATCACAATATAAAGTTCAGTAGATGGAAAAGTTTTTTGGCAAAAGTAGATGATAATTGACAACAGGCTTCAAACCGCAGAAAGTTCATAGTACATAAATATTTAATTAAAGCCTTACATAAGTTTGTGCTACTAAATTGGTGAGTCAGAAAATGGTGCAATCCCTTACTGTGACTGGATTAGATAAAAATTTGCTTCAATAAACGATGGCAAAAACTGTTTTGACTACATAGAAATACATTAAGAGCTTAAAAAAATAATACTTGTTTACCACTTCGCTATATTTTTTAGTGCATTAGGTAGGATGGGCTTTTCTCATTAAATCATATAATTAACGCATAATTTATTACACTATTGTAGCTGTGTCAGTCCATTACGAAGCTAAAATATCCTGAACAGTCATTTTTAACTCAGGGAACGTAGGAGAAATCATACTATCTTCTCCCCTATAGCGCTCAATTTTATATTGATTATTATCTAAAGTACAGATAAAAATAGCAGGTTCTTTCGGATTCCCTAAATAGTCACGACTTCCCACTGCTAAATAATCGACAATCCAATATTCAGGAATCCCTAAGTGCTGATATTCATCTAACTTATCCACATAGTCATTTTCCCAATTAGTCGAAACCACTTCAACCACTAATTGAGGAGGTTCAAGTAGCGCTGAATAAGCACTGGGATAGGCTTCCCATATTGTTTTATCCACCACCGTAACATCTGGTTGACGGCCTTGTTCTTTCCCTTCAGCACTATGTGTACCGATCATTACTCGACCTGATATCCAATAATTTAATTGTAGTCTTTTAACTTCACTTTTTAACAGATCACTTATTGCTTCAGCAAGGGTTTCATGTTTTCGAGTTGGTAAAATCCTCATAATTTCTCCATTGACTAATTCATAGCGCCCTTCCTCATCAGGTAGGTGAGTCACAAATTCTTCGAGAGTTAGTTGTTGTTTAATCGGTGTAATTGTCATGGTTATATCTTGGAATAGTAGATATATAGTTCCTTGGAATCCATAAGAGTAGGAAGGGTAGATTAAGTTAATTCTATGATTTGATGGGCAAAGCCCATCCTACCTAATGTACCAAAGTAAGATGGGTTAGAGGCAGAGAAAACTTTTAGTTTACGCCGTAACCCATGACCTTCTTATAGTTAAGCTGTGACTTCTTCTAAGCGCTTAACCACAAATTCCTTATCCAAATAGGATAATAAATGTCCTGCTTTGGGACCTCTTTCTTTACCTAAAAAGCTATAGTAAACCGCAGGAAAAGCAACATTAGGTTTAATTTCTAAGGCTTTAGTGGTGGAAAAAATAGCGGTTTGTAGCGCTTCTCCTTCCCATTCTTCTAATTGGTCTAAATCAATGGCTAATTGTTTGAGGTAAGTCAGTTGTTCATCGGTTAATTCCTTCACTTTCTCAGGAATTGTATCTAGATAAAGAATCAGTTTATCTTCTTCATCTGCATAGTCTTCTAACCATTTCTTAGCTACACCAATTCGTTGATCAATGATTTTCCAATCATAGTCTGTTAGTGAGCGCTCGCATCGTTTTTCTACTTCTTGACGAATATCTAAATGAGGGACTTGTAACAGGGAAATTAAGGTACTTAACTCAAAGGGATGATAGGGTTTAATGGTTTCATCCAATTGGGCATAAAATAACGCCAGTAAGTCTTTGGTTAATTCAACTGAATCTCCTTGTTTCTCTAACTCGGTTTCATACTTTTGAATTAAATTATCGTAGTCACGGAATAAACGAGTGATCGTTT
This sequence comes from Microcystaceae cyanobacterium, assembly GCA_051439665.1. Lineage (GTDB taxonomy): Bacteria > Cyanobacteriota > Cyanobacteriia > Cyanobacteriales > Microcystaceae > JBGTGT01. The sequence continues at coordinate 2,722 of JBFRWQ010000241.1, forward strand.
CATAGTTAGGTTCAAAGTTAATCACTGTTTTCGGTTGAGTTCGCAACATTAAGAAGCGGAGTAACTCAGGAGGTAATAACTCAGCAATTGATTTAGCACTTGAGCCAACCCCTTTAGAAGAACTCATTTTTGTTCCTCCCACGAGGATAAATTCGTAAGGGGAATGAAAAGGGGGTTTTTTCTTGAGGACTTTACGACAAATAGCATTAGCAACATCTCTTGAACCGCCTTTTTGGGAATGATCTTTGCCCGCCATTTCCAGAGTTACACCTAATAAGTCCCATTTAGCCACCCATTCAACTTTCCAGGGTAATTTCCCATTGCCATCAAAAGGAGAAACCCAACCAGAATGACCACATCCTTCTACCCAGTCTGTTGCATTAGGTTGACAGGTATAAAAGACTTCTGACCCATTATAATCAGTGGTAACGGTTGTAGCAATTTTGCCACATTTTTCACAAACAACTTGAAACGGATACCAATTATCGGGTCGTTCTCCTCCACTGACTTCTTTATAAGCTTCTCTTACTAAATGGGAATTTTGTAGGAAAGTATCAATATAGGAATTTAATTTTCCTGAACGATATAAATCTCTGAGATAATAGACCTCTGGTTTAACAGCTAAGTAGTCAAAGACTTCTAGAAATTCCCCCATAAAATATTTAGCATAATCACTCGCTGATGAATCAGGAGAGGGAACGTTACACAGAGGATAGCCTAAATAGGGGGCAAATTTATCCTTATCTAAATAGTGAGGAACAGTATCTAACGCATCATAGTCATCTACGCCATATAAAAACTTAACTGGTTTTTCTGCCCGTTTTAGCGCACGATAAATCACATCGTGAATGACAACCCCACGAACTGAACCGACATGAACTCGGCCTGAAGGGGTTTTTGAGTCATTAACAATTTGTTCTCCTTGTCTGCTACTTGCAATTTTGTCAGCCCAAAACATTGTTACTCGCTTTTTTGATTGAAAGGTAGCTTTTATGATAACAGTAACCAGTTAACAGTAATCAGTAAACAGTTAGCAGTGAACAGTAAGCAGTTACTACTCAAATACTTTTTCAGCAAGCCCTCGATAGACATTTCACCCAAGTGGATGATAGCAACTAGGGGATGAAAAATGGGTAAATAATAGGGAGACTAATAATATAACTGAGTAGGAGGTTAACCAAGATGACAAATTTCCATTATCGCAATCTAGGGTTCAGTTTCGCTCTCTCTTTACTTCTATCAGCTACATTAGGCATTTTCCCCAGTTACGCATCAGACCATCATAAACCAGATAAAAAAGACTCTACTCATCAAAATACTCCCTATCATCTCCAGAAAACCCATTCTTTACTAGAATCTCCTAATTATCCTGTTAAACCTAATGAGTGGATGCAAGAGACGGCCGGTGAGCGCTCGACTCATGGGGGACAAGTTATTCTTGTTAAGTGGTAGAAAGGCTAGAATGGATTATGGTAGGCGAAGCCCACCCTACTAGTCTGTCAAATTGAAAGTGACGGGTTGAGAGGAAGTGTGGGGAG
>JBFRWQ010000242.1:0-17208 GCA_051439665.1 Microcystaceae cyanobacterium
CCCCTACAATGATATAGCAGGGAGAAAGATCATTCAGGAAATGTCACGCACTGCTTATCAGCATTTTAAATATTATTTACCTTATTCAAAGACTAATACAACTGAGGAGAATTGATCTTTATAACCCATAACTTTAATTAGATGATCTAGCAGGGAGAAAGATTATTCAAGAAATGTCAGACACCGCTTATCAAAGTTTTAAATATTTAACTAAAACCACCTTGCTATTATAAGACAAAATTAATGAGGTAGCTCATGGCTGAACAGATTGACAAAATTGAAAAAATAACCGAAGCGCAGCGCACCGAAGCCATTGAGGTACTAGCGAGCGCATTCCGTGACCATCCAATGTTACCACCTGATTATATGGGTCGGCGATCGCATCTGATGGTCGTTGGCATCCTCGACGCATTTGCCGACGCACCTGATGCCAACCTATTTGGTATCTTACGCAATGGTGAACTAGCGTGTGTAGCGTTTGTCTTTACTGATGGTTACGAGCCAAAGGGTCTAACTCTTGCATGGTTTATGTGGCGTATGCTGAGAGTCGTTGGCTTACCGATGTATCGCACGATGATGAATGTTATGTCAGAGAAGCACGGGGGCAATGATCGACGGCTCGAACTCATGTTGTTGGGTACGCACAACAAATATCAGGGACAGGGCTTAGGCCGCACAATGATACGTCACCTCTTGGATTTTGCCCGTGAACAGGGTTACGCATCTGTGGTACTTGAAGCTGCAAAGCACACACCTGCTTTTGGATTCTATCAGAGTGAAGGCTTTGAGGTGGAGAAGGAGCTTTCGTTGCCGACGATGCCACTGTCTATGATGCGTCGGCCATTAGATTGAGTAACTACCGCCTGAAAGTTGCTACAAGAATTAAGGTGATTAATGTGTTTGATAATTGAACAACTTAATCCCTTTGATAGTAAGAGTTTTTATGCTAAATTCTAAATTCTAAATTCTTTCTTCTTCCTTAAATTATCATGTCATCTACTCAAGCGCCCAATACCCTTCAAACCAAAGCCTGGCAACAAACTTTACAATGGGCTTTTAATCCGAGCAACTTTTTAGAAACCAGTGGTAAAAACTACGGTGATTTATTTAGTATCAACCTTGGATTTAATGATAATCCTTTGATTGTCGTTTCTCATCCTCAAGGAATTCAAGAACTTTTTTCAATGGATTCTGAGCAGCTAGATGCAGGAAGCCCTCAAATTGTAGATAACGATTCAGGGGAAAGATATGGACGAAATTTTATTGGAGGGCAATCTGTTGTTAATTTTACGGGGCATCGTCACCAGCAACGTCGTAAGTTATTAATGCCTCCGTTTCATGGGGAAAGAATGCGCAGCTATGGTCAAATGATTATAGACATTACCCAACAGCTATTCAATCAACAAAAAATTGACCAGTCTTTTTGTGTTCAATCTTTGACTCAAAGTATCTCTTTTCAAGTGATTCTCAAAACGGTCTTTGGTTTAGAAGATGGCGCTAGATATGACAAAATTAATCAGTTACTCACTAAAAGATTGGAACAAGGAAGATCTATCCTTACCACTTTCTTCTTTTTATTTCCCTTCTTACGACAAGAATGGATTCCCCTCAATCCTAGTGATCAGTTAAAAGAAGGTCAAAGACAAATTGATCAGCTAATTTATGAAGAAATTGATGAACGGATAGCTAATCTTGCTTCCTCGAAAAATGATATACTTTCTCTCATGATGTCAGCGAGAGATGAAAAAGGAGAAGGTCTTAAAGATATAGAATTACGAGACGAATTAATGACCTTGTTATTTGCGGGTCATGAAACAACGGCTATTTCTTTGGCTTGGGCTTTGTATTGGATTTATAAATTACCAGAAGTCCGCAAAAAGCTAGTAGAGGAATTAGAGAGTATGGGAAAAGATTATGACCCCGATTTGATTGAAAAATTACCTTACTTAGATGCTGTATGTAAGGAAACGTTACGCATTTATCCACCAGCTATTTTAGGTTTCGGGAGACGAATTTTCTCGCCGATTAAAATCATGGGTTACGATTTAAGTCCAGGTCTAAGTATCTGTCCTTGTATTTATCTGGTTCATCATCGTGAAGAACTTTATCCTGAGCCTAAAATGTTTAAGCCAGAGCGCTTTTTTGAACGTAAATTTTCCTCCTATGAATACTTACCTTTTGGAGGAGGAAATCGCATTTGTCTGGGAATGGCTTTTGCTAAGTTTGAGATGAAATTAGTCTTAGCTACTATTTTGTCTCATTGGGATCTGGAATTAGTCACCAAGGGGCGAGTTAAGCTAGTCCGTCGTGGGATTCTTACTGCACCTTCTAATAATTTGCGAATGAAACTTAAAAGAAAGTAAGGGCTAAAGCCCAACAACAATACCTGTTATGGTCTATGATTTAAGCAAAAACAACGGTTCGGTTGTCATAGACTAAAATACGATTTTCTAAGTGTAAACGAACGGCTCTTGATAAGACTAATCTTTCTAAATCTTTTCCTTTACGAATTAAATCTTTCACTGTATCTCTATGGCTAATTCTAACCACATCTTGTTCAATAATCGGTCCTTGATCTAAATCTTCGGTGACATAGTGGGAGGTTGCTCCAATAATTTTAACTCCTCTTTGATAGGCTCTATGGTAGGGTTTTGCCCCTGGAAAAGCAGGTAAAAAGGAATGATGAATATTAATAACATTGGGGAATTTTTTGACAAATTCTGGGGTTAAAATCTGCATATATTTGGCTAATACAACTAAATCAATTTGATTATCTTTAATGATTTCTAATTGTTTAGCTTCCTGTTGCTTTTTGGTATCTGAAGTAATAGGTAGATGATAAAATTCAATGCCAAATTGTTCAGCTACTTCTTTAAGATGAGTATGATTACTAATCAGTAAAGGAATCTCTGCTCTTAATTCTTTACTTTGCCAGCGCCATAACAAATCTAAAAGACAATGATCTTGCTTGGTTACAAAAATCGCAATTCTGGGAATTTTATCGGAGAAATGAATATTCCAATTAGCATTTAATGATTTAGCGATCGCAGCAAAGGTAGGGACAATTTTTTCTGGTTCTAAATTAAAGTTTTCCAGTTGCCACTCTACACGATTTAAGAATAATCCTGTCTCAAAGTCAGTATGTTGATCAGCGTGAATAATATTTCCTCCATTACTATAGATAAAGTTGGCAATTGTCGCAACTAATCCTTTTTGATCAGGACAAGAAATTAATAGGGTGGCGGTAGAATCTTTCATAGTTAATAGTTAATAGTTAATAGTTAATAGTTAATAGTTAATAGTTGATCGTAGTTCAGAATTTAACCATTAACTGTTCACTGTTTACTGTTTTCTGGTTGTAAATAAGCTAGTAAGATATTAAAACAATTAGCGATCGCATCTAAGTGTGCAATTTCGTAACCGTGGGTATTTTGGGTAGGAAAACTCAAACAAGCACCCCGTGCAACATGACCAAATTTCATAGCAATGGACGCATCACTACCAAAGCCACTAATCACTCCTAATTGTAGAGGAATATGGACTTCTTCGGCTGCTAACCTAATATCTTGATTTAATCCTTCGTCATAAATCCCATAGCCATCTTGAGATAATAACACAGGACAGATACCATCCTGCATGGGATATTCTAAAGATAAAGGACAAATTTCTAGGGCAATTAAACCATCTATTTTATTGTTTTGACTGAAATATAATGCCCCTAATGCACCCACTTCTTCTTTAGCTGAAGCCACTAAATAAACTTCATATTTAGGATCGGTTAATTGAGTTGCTAACTCTAAAAGAATGGCAATAGATGCTTTATTATCTAAGGTATAACTAGCAATATAATTATTGAGATGAATCGGACGTTTTCGATGTTTGCCAACAACGACACGACTCCCTTCTCTAATTCCTGCTGTCGCTAATTGACTCAGAGAACATTTTGTTTCTACCCAAGCATTTTCCCAATTTAGGGGTTTTGTTTCCTGTTGGGCTTTTTGCGGTGATTCGTGGGAAACATGACGAGAGCCAAAGGATAAAATACCACTTATAGTTTCATCGTCTCCTAAAATATCAACAACTCCTTCCCCATATACCCAAGGAAATGATCCCCCCAACTTACGAACATTTAAGCGCCCTTGTCTATTAATCGATTTAACAATCATCCCGATTTCATCTTTATGGGCGGTAATGGCAACTTTTTCAGAAGAATGTTGACTAGGAATTTTAATAATAATATTTCCAGCTTGATCTTGCCAAACTTCTCGATTTAAAGGAGTAAGATAATTAAAGATAAATTGATCAATTTCGGTTTCAACGCCACTAGGGGAGTGACAGAGAACTAATTCTTCGATTAAAGCAAATAATTGTTCGTTAGACATGGTATTGTTAAGTTTATTCTTCTCTATCTTAGATTTTAAATCACATAATAATGATAACAGGAATTGTTGTTGGGCTTGAGCCACCAATCACCCCCCTAATCAGATGGAAGGAATTGTTGTTAGGCTTGAGCCCCCAACCACCCCCTAATTCAGATGGAAGGAATTGTTGTTGGGCTTGAGCCACCAATCACACCTTAATCAGATTTGGTATAAAATAACACTACAAATAAGTTGACCGAATCATCATGATAAAACTCTATCATTTACCCATTTCCTTTAATTCTCGCCGTGTGTGGGTTACTTTACTAGAAAAAAACTTAGCAGTTGAGTTAATCCCTCTGAAACTCGACGGCGATCAATTTACCCCAGAATTCCTCGCTTTAAACCCCTTTCATCATATCCCTGTCTTAGTCGATGGAGAAGTGAGTTTATTTGAATCCTTAGCTATTCTAGATTACATCGAAGCAAAATATCCCAACCCTTCCTTAACTCCCTGTGATCCCTATCTCTTAGGACAGGTTAAGATGATAGAAATGGTGACAGTCAATGAATTGATTCCCCAAACCACCCCCCTTGTGCGTCAATCGATGGGATTAGCAGAAGTTGAAGAAACTATCTTAGAGAAATCTAAAGCCAAAATTGCCACTGTTTTAGACTTTTTTGAACAAAGACTAGAAGCTAATAGTTATCTAGTTGGCTCTCAATTAAGTTTAGCAGATATTGTAGCAGGAACAGCCATGACTTTCTTCCCCATGCTTGGTATCGCATTAAGCGACTATCCCCAAGTAAAAGCGTGGTTAAAAGCGCTAATACAACGGGATAGTTTTCAGCAAACCCAAGCCAAACCAGAAGAAATTGAATCGTTTAAAACAACCATGAAAAAAATGATGTCAAAATAGTAAATTAGTCTGTAGGGTGGGCTTTGCCCACCAAAACAATTTCTTTTTGATCTTCAACAGGAGGTTATTCTCCAATAGATAAACTAAATTAATACTTAGTCTGTAGGGCTGGGCTTTGCCCACCAAAACAATTATCTTATACCTAGCATATAATGGATAAATTAACTCAATACCGTCAACTTATTAAAGATCTTCTCTTAGAATATACCAAATATAAATCCTCTTTAGAAACACAAGCAATTTTCGATGAAAAAGGAGATCATTATCAAATTGTCACCTTGGGGTGGGAAAAAAGAAAATATGTTCATGACTGTATCATTCATCTTGATTTAAAATCAGACAAAATTTGGATACAATGGAGCACCGCAGAACAAGATATTGCTGAGGAATTAGTAAAATTAGGCGTTCCTAAAAAAGATATTGTCATTGGTTTTTATCCTCCCGATCTTCGTAAATTAACTGGATATTCTATCGGTTGAATTCACAACTATAAGAACTTGATGATAGAATTTTAGTCATAAAAAGTTATCTCTTTACTCATTTTATGGTATAATGAACAATGGATAATTGAGGAGTAAATTTAATGAATTTATCCCGTTTAATTTACAGTAGTTATGCAAGTCCTTCTTTAAACTATAATGATTTAAAAGACATTATGGAAAAGTCAGAGGTAAATAATAAAAATGATGGGATAACTGGATTTTTATGTTATGGTGACTCAATGTTTTTGCAAGTCTTAGAAGGCGATCGCAAAATGGTCAGTCAAACCTATCATCGAATTGCAATGGATGAGCGCCATCATACCCCTGCTTTAATCGAATGTATCCCTATTGAATCCCGAATGTTTGACGTTTGGTCAATGAAAGCGGTAAAATTAGGAGATATTCAGGGAGAAACCATTCGCAATTTGATCTTAAAATACTCAGGAACAACCCTATTTGAACCCAACTTAATGACCCCCAATCAATGTCTTTCTTTTATTAAAGAATTATCCGCTATTCAGAAATAAATTCTCTCCTCTTAATTAATCTAATCTCCCTTTATTATGTCCAAATCTTTGCCAAGTTCCCCCTTTAAAAGACTATTAACCTATGGTCACAATTATCATCGTCAAATTTACTTAGCCGCCACTTGTTCGGTTTTAAATAAACTCTTTGATCTCGCCCCACCTGCTTTAATTGGTGCAGCAGTTGATGTGGTAATCAAACAACAGGACTCTCTCATTGCCCAATTAGGCATAAAGGATGTTTTTCAACAATTATTAATTTTAACCCTATTATCGATGATTGTATGGGGCTTAGAATCAGTATTTGAATACGCCTATCAGCAGTTATGGCGCAATTTAGCCCAAAGCTTGCAGCATGATCTAAGATTAGACGCTTATGAGCATTTACAAAATCTAGAACTATCTTATTTTGAAGAGAGAAGTAGTGGAGAATTATTAGCCATTTTAAACGATGATGTTAATCAATTAGAGCGCTTTTTAGATATAGGAGCAAACGAAATATTACAAGTTTTAACCACAGTTATTATTATTGGAGGAGTCTTTTTTATTCTCACCCCCAATACTGCATGGATGGCCATCCTACCCATTCCATTCATCCTTTGGGGATCACTCAAATTTCAAACTTATCTAGCGCCCTTATACGGAAAAGTGAGAGCAAAAGTAAGTGAATTAAATGGTCAACTGGGCAATAATTTAGGAGGAATAACAACCATCAAAAGCTTTACCACAGAAACCTATGAAATTGAAAGAATTCGCCAAAAAAGTGAAGCCTACCGCCAAAGTAATCGTCAAGCCATTAAAGTTAGTGCAGCGTTTGTTCCTCTGATTCGCTTAGTCATCTTAGCAGGATTTACTGCTATCCTACTGTATGGTGGGATGGAAGTAATAGAAGGAAAATTAGCAGTAGGAACTTACAGCGTTTTAGTATTTTTAACCCAACGCTTACTGTGGCCATTAACTCGTTTAGGACAAACCCTAGACTTATATCAACGAGCAATGGCTTCTACTCATCGAGTCTTTAACTTATTAGATACACCCATTACCATTCACTCAGGGACTGTGAACTTAAGCGCTCAACAAGTCCAAGGAAATATTGAGATCAATAATGTTACCTTTGCCTATCAAACAAGTCTCCCCATCTTAAAAGATATTTCCTTAACCATTCCATCAGGGCAAACCATTGCTATTGTGGGAGCAACTGTCTCAGGAAAAAGTACATTAATTAAATTGTTATTGCGATTTTATGAAATTCAATCAGGAAATATTACCCTAGATGGCATTGATTTAAAAGAAATTAACTTAGCCGATTTACGAAAAAATATTGGATTAGTCAGTCAAGAGGTTTATCTTTTTCATGGTTCGATACAAGAGAATATTGCCTATGGAACATTAGACGTTAGCTTCAATGAAATGATCACCGCAGCCAAATTAGCAGAAGCTCACCAGTTTATTGAAAAACTTCCCAATGGATACGACACAATCGTCGGAGAAAGGGGACAAAAATTATCAGGTGGACAAAGACAAAGATTATCAATTGCCCGTGCTTTATTGAAAAACCCTCCCATTTTGATCTTCGATGAAGCCACCTCTGCGGTAGATAATGAAACAGAAGCAGCCATCGCTCGCTCCCTAGAAACAATCACCCAGAATCGTACCACAATTATGATTGCTCATCGGCTCTCAACCATTCGTCATGCCGACTGGATTTATGTGTTAGAAGGTGGCCAGATTATTGAGCAAGGAACTCATGAGAAACTGCTGGAGCGAGAGGGCGTTTACAGCAACCTATGGCGTGTACAAACAGGAGAAAAATATCCAACCATTACATCTCCTTAACCCAAATTTTACTTACTCTTAACCTCTATCTTTCATTCTCTTGGAATAATTAAAGTGTTCGTTACTATAAAAGCATCAGAAATCACCATGACTGATCATTATTCCCTTAAGAGACGAGACTTTTTATGGGCAGCTGCTGGTTTTTCTGGCAGTGTAATCGCTAGTCAACTTCCCTTTCAATCGGCTGAAGCGGCTGCCATCTCAATCACAGGTGCAGGGGCTAGTTTTCCCGCACCACTATATGTTCGTTGGTTTACTGACTTTGCCAAAGCATCAGGTAACCAAATCCAAATCAACTACCAATCCATTGGCAGTGGCTCTGGTGTTAAACAATTTATGCAAGGAGCAACCTTCTTTGGTGCAAGTGATGTCGCCATGACTGATCAAGAAATGTCAGGGGTTTCTGGTGGTGTGGTACTCCTACCCATGACCGCAGGAAGTGTGGTTGTTGCTTACAATATGCCTAACATGAACCTCAAGTTAAGTCGTCAGCAACTAGCAGATGTTTTCTTGGGCAAAATTACCAATTGGAAAGATTTAGGTGGCTCTGACCAAAAAATCTCTGTGGTTCGTCGTTCTGATGGTAGTGGTACAACTGCTGTTTTTACCAAGTACTTAAGCGCTGTTAGTAGTGAGTGGGAAAGTAAGGTTGGTAACGGTAAATCGGTTCAGTGGCCTGCCGGTATTGGAGCAAAAGGAAACGAAGGGGTAACGGCACAAATTCAGCAAAATAAAGGTGCAATTGGCTACCTTGAATATGGATATGCTAAGAAAAATAATGTTGGCATGGCTGAGTTAGAAAATAAAGCCAAGAAATTTGTTTCACCCACTCCCCAAAATACATCTGCTACTCTCTCTAAAATCCAACTTCCCAGTAATTTACGGGCATTTATTGTAGATCCTAGTGATGCAGGTGCTTATCCTATTGTTACCTACACTTGGGTTTTAATGAAGCAAAAATACGGCATTCAAGACAAACCCAAAGTAGCAGCGATGAAAAGAGCCTTAAAATGGTGTCTTGAGCCTGCTCAACAAAATGTTGCTCCTGACTTAGGTTATATTGCCCTTCCTTCTAATGTGGTAGGTAAGGTAAAATCTGCTATCGATAGCATCAGCTAAATTGGTCAATTGATACCATTCTCTTGAAAATAACCCCTTAAGTCCTCTAGTGCAGGATGATAGGGGTTATAATTTTTAACTTGGTTTTGGTCTGAAATTTGCCGAAAGGGAATCATTTCCACACCACAATTACTGTAAGCAATGATATCTAATTGAGCCACGAATGAGGGAGTCCAAGGAATTTCTTGAACAGGTAGGGACTGTTGTTTTAGCCATGTCAATAAATGCGATCGCATAATTCCTGATAAGATCTGACCTTCTGGTGGTAAATACCAACATCCCTCTTGCCAACCCCACAAATTCCCAGTACAGGTTTCTAACCAATTCCCTTGATGATCAACTAAAATAGCCTCTTCTGCCCCTAATTGTTGCGCTTTTTTCAAGCCTAACCATGCTCCCAAATAATTACCCGTTTTATGGGTAGCCAAAGAACGGGAAAACAGAGCATCATGAGCAACCCATCCTTTAATACCCTCTTGTTGTTTTTCAATTAAATTGTCCTTTAAAAAGCGCCCCGTAATCCATTCTTTCCCATCAGGAAAAATCACCATTCTGAGAATGGGATAGATTTGGGCTAATCTTTCCGCTCCCTTGCGTAACCCATCCCAACGAGTAAACGGCCAGTCAGCGATCGCTAAACTGCTTCGCAAACGATTGATATGATCTGGCCAATGAGTTAAGGGATGATCCAAGTCTTGCTGATAGACTCGTAGAGTTGTAAACAGAGTTGCTCCATAAATCAAACCAGGATTGCTCAGATTAAGGGTAATTTGCTCACTGTCGATGAGTTGATCATGATACCAATAGACCATCTGCTTTTACCTGATACCTATTTATGAGAGAATGAGGACTGTCTGGCACATTTATCTGAGTTTATGGTGCAACTAGAGGAACAGAAAAAACACATGAAAGTCGGCGATCGCATACGAGTTACTAGCCCTGTTATTGTTTATCACCATCCAGCACATAAAAAACAACCGTTTGATATTCAAGGGATGGAAGGGGAAATTATCGACGTTATTACCCAATGGAAAGGTCGCCCCATTAGCGCAAATCTGCCCATTTTGGTCAAATTTGAGAAAAGATTTAGAGCGCATCTTCGTGAAGACGAGATTGAGGTCATTAGCTAACCTCTACTTCTCTTTCATTAGTTATATCATTATTTGCCAGTTAGAAGTCTTCTCTAGCTGGTTTGCTTTTGTTCGGTGAAATTACTTAGCGCTCAGAATTTGAGCCACGGTTTTTGTAACGTAGATAACATTAATCTTTGAATCTCTTCATATAATGTGATATAACTTAACCGTCCAGTTATTTATCCTTAAAAGATCATGATGGAATTATCTCAATTACAACACTCCTACTATCAACAACTTTTAAAAGCAGGTGTTGCTGAAGATCGAGCTTTCCAAGCGGCTCGCTCCTTAAGTAAAGAACAGTTACAGATTATTTCAGAAATTTGGTCAGATTGGTCAGGAGTGACTGGTCAACAGAGTGCAGCTTAAAATCCGAGTGATTATGGAAAAATTGACTGTAAAAACTCCTGCTTGTTGATGCAATTAGCAGCGTTAATTTCCTTATGACCTTAACTGAGTCTGAAGAGCTATAACAATAATCAGTTACGATTTACTATCGTCTGAAAGAGGAAGCTTAAAACCATTTTTTTTAGGTCACTAATAGCGCTGGCCTTAACAAGCGATTATCATCAAATATCTTTTTATCCAATAAATGAAAAAACTAGAACGGGAAAAAGAATACCCCATGCTCTCAAAGCTTGGCGGATCAATTTTTCTCGTTCACCATAAATCTTGCCCCCTCTTGTCCAAACTTTTACTGATCTGCTATAACTTGAGTAAAATAATCTCATCTCATCTAAGCGCTAATGCTATTAACCCAATCGATACAAATTCGGGCTCTCCTGAACTTATGGTGATAAGTAAAACTTATATATAGTAGGATGGGTTAGGCACCCAAGATAACTTTTAGGAAAACCTTATAATTTTTGATTTGTGCCGTAACCCATCGCAAATTTTTTGTATATTATTATACATTCTCCACCACAATCTCAGGAGAGCCAACCTATCAATGCTCTTACTCCTTATTTTTCCCTTTCCCCTGCTTTAGCGCGTCAAGCAGGGATTTTTCACACTCCCTTGTGATCCCCCTCACTCCAAAACAGTAAGAGTTCAGAACAAGTTAGATCGTTTACAATAAACTAATCATAACCTACACAATCACATCTTCTTTCTCCCTTGGCAAAGCTTACATCAGATTCCCAATGGCCAAATTTTCACTCTTTAAAGTTTCCAGGAGCGGATGTCTCCCAAGAGTGGCCAACCTGGATCGAAAATACAACTCAGAGATTTAATCGTGAATATCGTCAAGAACATAGCCCTTTACCCGAAGAAGTCGAAGCGCTTTCTATTTTTGAAGAGTGGCAGGCAGGCAGTCTGCAAAACCTGACTGCTTCTCAGTTTTGGCAGTTGACAACTCCCAAAAAAAAGCAAACTTGGTTAGATATTGGTTGTGGTTTGAGTTTTTTAATCTATCCTTGGAATCAGTGGGATGCTTTTTTCTATGGACAGGAAATTAGTGTAGCCGCACGGGATATATTAATGAGTCGGGGGCCACAACTTAACTCTAAACTCTTTCGTGGTGTGAAATTAGGGGCAGGTCATCTTTTAGCTTACGAAGACCACCTGTTTGATGGTGCGATCGCCACTGGTTGGAGTTGTTATTATCCTCTCGAATACAGTCAGCAAGTTCTAGCTGAAGTCAAGCGTGTGCTTAAACCAGGTGGCAGTTTTCTTTTTGATGTATTAGATCCCCTTAGTCCTCTGGCTGAAGATTGGGGTATTTTGGAAACCTATCTCGGTGCAGAAGTTTTCTTAACACCCCTCAGTGAGTGGCGTAGTCTGATAGACCAAGCAGGAGGCAAGATCATATCCTGTTCCCCTGGCAATTTATTTGAGTGCTGGCAAATCCGTTTTTCAGTTCAAAAATGAATTAGATGACCTTACCTAGAATGTCGGATGAATGCTCCCGTTACACCAATCTTAACTCCTGCCTCCTGCCCTCTGCCTCAAAGCGTTTAACCATAACCCCTGGAATTGCTATAGTAGGCGTTGTTATTAAAAATGATAGGCAATGGAAAAGGAATTAAAAATCGGCTGGTTGTATCCTACTTTAATGAGTACCTATGGCGATCGCGGCAATGTCATCTGTCTGCAACGACGCACCGCATGGCGAGAGATTCCAGTTTCTATTATCCGCTTAGATCAAGAAACAGACGCTGAAGCGATCGCTGACGTTGATCTAATTGTGGGAGGAGGCGCACAAGATCGACAACAAGAAATTGTCATGCGAGATTTACAGGGAAAAAAAGCAGATATTTTGCGTCAAAAGTTAGAATCTGGCACACCAGGGGTGTTTACCTGTGGTTCACCTCAATTACTGGGTCATTATTATGAACCTGCTTTAGGACAACGGATTGAAGGTTTAGGTTTATTGGATTTTGTCAGTAAACATCCGGGCGCTGAAGCCAAGCGCTGTATTGGTAATGTGGTTTTTGAAGTCACTGCCTCTCCCCTTGCAGAAGGATTAAAAGCGATGTTGGGTGAACCACCAGTGATTATTGGCTTTGAAAATCACGGAGGAAGGACTTATTTAGGGAATGTGCAGCCCTTGGGTCAAGTAATTACAGGATATGGCAATAATGGAGAAGATGGTTATGAAGGGGCATTTTATGGTAATGCGATCGCTACTTATTCCCACGGTCCCCTCTTACCAAAAAATCCTTTTGTGGCTGACTGGTTAATTAAAACAGCTTTACAACAAAAATACCAAACTGAGATTACTCTGAGTCCCCTAGATGATCAATTAGCCATGCAAGCACGTCAAGCTATGTTAAAGCGATTAGAATTAAATTTAACATAACCCCATCGTTGCAATCCTATGACATCAAGTCAAATTCGGCTCAATATGGCTACAGGTGAGTGGGTGATTTATGCACCCCGTCGAGGAAAACGTCCCCATGATCTGGCTCAATCCTCAGTTCAATCCGATAATATACCTCAGAATAATGAAAATTGCCCGTTCTGCCCCCATAATGAGCAAATGATCTTAGATACCCTCATCGAAGATCTTCCCCAAGAGACAGGGAAATCTTGGCAAGTTCGAGTGGTTAAGAATGGTTATCCTGCGTTAACGCCCCACAAGGATACAGAACGATTATCCCACGGATTTTACCTAAAAACAGCCGCCTATGGCAGACAAGAAGTCATTATCGAGAGTCCTGAGCATCAAGCGACCTTAGCTACCTTACCCGTCGAACAAGTTGAACAAGTAATTGAGGCTTATCATCGGCGCTATCTGAAGGCAATGGAAGATCCATCAATTAAAATGGTGATTATCTTCCGTAATCAAGGCAAAAAAGCAGGTGCATCCCTTCGTCATCCCCATTCCCAACTGATTGCTAGTAGTGTTGTTCCCCGTCAACGCCGTTGGCAAGATGAGGAAGCGCAACGATATTTTGATTATTGGGATCGCTGTCTCTTCTGTGACCTTTTAGCGGCTGAATTACAGTCAAAAGAGCGCTTAATCACAGAAAATGAGCAATTTGCTGCCTTTGTTCCCTATGCGGCTGAAGTTCCCTATGAGGTATGGATTATTCCGAAGCGCCATCAAGCTGATTTTGGGGATATACAACCCGACGAAAAAAAAGCCTTTGCTGCTATTTTACGTTATGTTTTACGACAAATAGCAGAAAAACTCAATAATCCTGATTATAATTATGTAATTAACAGTGCTGTTCGTTATAAATGTGAAGAACCCCAACTCCATTGGTACTGTCAGATTATTCCTCGTATTGGAACCCCTGCGGGATTTGAGCTAGGCTCCAGAATGAGTATTAATCCGTCCTTACCCGAAGAAAATGCAGCCGTTTTAAGGTCAGAAACCGAATAGTAGGATGGGCGAAGCCCATCAACCCAGATTTAATCTATAAGAAATCTATGCCATATAATATATAATTATTGCACTGATAAATGAATCATCGGATCTTGTGCAACCCAACCCACAGGTAACTGATAGCGTACCTCAAAATGAAGATGGGGAGCGCTGATATCTGGTTGGCCAGAGATTCCCACACTCCCTAACCTATCCCCAGTTGCCACGGTTTGACCAATCTCTACTGTGATCTGACTTAAATGAGCATAGCGGGTTTGACGGCCTTCTCCGTGATCAATAATCACTAAAAACCCATAAGCGCCTTCATTTCCCTTGAAAATCACCTGTCCTGCTTCGGGAGCTAATACAGGTGTGCCAACTTCTGCCAATAAATCGACTCCACTATGAAAGACATTCTTTTGAGCTACGGAATCTAGATGCCAACCATAAGACAAACCAATATCAGCGATAAAAGGTAAAGGATAACCAGATAAACCAGTATAATCCCTCAGTTGTCTTTGTTGCCCTTCAGGGGTCCAATTTACCCCTGGAATAAATGCAATATCTGAGGGAGCTTGACAGCCATTGAGTTCAAACAGAACATCTGCACGTACTCCATAAGCGCTTGCAACATCTTGCCATGTCGCCCCTTCTGGAATTGAAATAGTAATACCATTATAGGGAGGAATTAGAACGACCATCCCTGATGTAATGGGTTGTTGTTGCAATTGAGGATTTAAGCTAAGTATAGTTGTCGGAACAAGAGCATATTGTTGAGAAATACTTTCTACTGTTTCCCCTTCAATAGTAATATGGCGCTGTAAACGGGATAAAACAGATTTAGGACAGCTTTCTAAGAGACTATCAGGGTCAGTTTGAGCAACAAACATAAGATTAGGGGTTAAAAAGAGAAAACTTCCCAGTAACCCCACTTTTAACCCTTGCCTGATCAACGATAGAAATTGCAAACCTAACCCCTTAAAGCACTCTAATGATAGCAGGAATCTCTTTAATTGCTTCTGATTGATGAATTTCTGTCAGCGCTTTGCGAAAATCTCCTTCACAGACTTCATGGGTTACGACGACAATTTCAGCTAATTGTTCCTGATAACCCGTCTGCACAATAGACTCTAAACTCACATTATTTTGACCAAAACAAGTCCCTATATTACCAATGACCCCAGGTAAGTCTTGACTGAGGAAACGCACATAAAAGCGGGTATCAATGGCTTCTAGGGGCATTATTTGACAGTAATGTTGGTGGGTGCAACTGAGGAGGGGATCGAGATTTTCCAGTTGGTGACTACTTTTGAGAATACCCACAATATTCAGGATATCAGAAACAACTGCGCTGGCGGTTGGACCTGCACCTGCACCTGGTCCATAGAACATTACCTGTCCTAATGGGTCAGCTTCTACCAAAATAGCGTTAAATACCCCATTAATACGAGCAAGAGGATGACTTTTAGCCACTAAGGTAGGGTGGACTCTTAATTGTAGGGTTTCTGACTCTTCTCCTTGAGCGCCTTTAGCGATCGCTAACAATTTAATCACAAAACCCAAGCGCTCGGCATATTGAATATCAACAGCATTAATTTGGCGAATTCCTTCACAGTACACATCTTCCCGTTTTACCCGTCCTCCAAAGCCAATAGAAGCGAGAATAGCGATTTTATCGGCTGCATCCAGTCCATCCACATCCGCAGTGGGATCCGCTTCTGCATAGCCTAATTGCTGCGCTTCCTGTAAAACTGCGTCAAAATCAGCCCCGTAGCTGGTCATTTGACTCAAAATATAGTTAGTCGTTCCGTTAACAATGCCGACAATACTGTTAACTCGATTTGCACCAATAGACTGTTTAAGGGGTTTAATGACTGGAATTCCCCCTCCAACGGCTGCTTCTAAGAGAACATATACCCCTGCTTCATTGGCTGCTTCGTAGATTTCATCGCCATGACGGGCAATTACCGCTTTATTGGCTGTAACAACGTGCTTTTTATGGGCGATCGCCTTTAAGATCAAAGACCGTGCGGGTTCGAGTCCCCCCAATAGTTCTACTACTATATCAATTTCGGGGTCACTGACGATGTTATCTAAGTCCGTTGTTATCATCTCAGGAGAGAAAGAGACACGACGGGGTTTATCAAGGGATCTTACCCCCACCCGATGAATTGATAATTCTTGTACAAGGGGGTTTCTCCCCAAGGGATCGAGAATAATACTAGCTGTTCCCGTTCCCACTGTTCCCAGTCCGAGTAATCCAATCTTGAACACGCTGTTTATTAGTCCCTACTATGATCTTTCCTTTATCTAGAGTAACGGTTTAGGGGACATATTGGGAAAATAGATCGGGGAAGAGAGGGGGATTTTGTTAATTGTCTAGAGCAAAACGGAATGAAATGTAAAATTTCTTTATTGTTTCTTTAGTTTTGTCTAAAACCATGATATGTGCTAGAATTTCACCTTTACTTTGATAATAGGAGTGAATCAATGGTAACAATATCGAGAAAAAAAGTAGAGTTAATCTTGGGAAAGCGACTTTATCACCACTTCCTAACAAATTCTATCTTATTGATTTTTTTATTGTTTGATCTTGTCAATGCGGCTAGTGGGAAAAGTCAGACAGTGCTGCAACCTCAGTTAGATAGTTCCCAACTTCAAGCTTATGGGGAAATGTTAGAAGTCAATAGAAGTATGGTGGATGTAAATCTAGCTTTTGAGACTTCACAAAGTCTAGACGAGCGCTTTCTTAAGTCTCCTTCTTTGATCGAAATAAAATGGCAACCAGAAGAAGAGATATTGCCTATTTCTAGTAGAATAGAAGGCATTCAACCCTCAAGTGACCAAGAACTGATCACTTCCCCCTTGACATTAAGAGAATGGAAGGAAAAAGTTGGCATTTCAGAGGGCAGTGATCTGTTGCTACCATCGACAAACCAAGGAGAAGCAGAAACTCTATACCAAACACAAGAATTTCAAGCACAGATCTTTTCGGAAAAAATAGCCCAAGAGCAGTCAGAGA
>JBFRWQ010000243.1:0-7377 GCA_051439665.1 Microcystaceae cyanobacterium
CAGGGGCTAATCCTCGTAAACAATAGATTAATAAGTCTTGAACAGCGTTCACCTCTGGACTTTTACCACAAGCACCCCATTGATGGCAACCGCTTCCACTCGCTGTTTGTTCGCATTGTTCACAAAACATAAGTCTCTCCTTAATCCTATATTTTATCTGTATAAAATTCAGCAAACCTTCATTATTAATCAATAATAGGTTGCTTATTTTTGGCTCTATTTTAATTATTTCATGAATGGGAATGAGAGAGAATAAATTTCATTTTTTTTTAATAAGTTAATCAACATCAGTTATCAATTAAAGAGCGCTCTTGGCGCAACATCAATAATGATAAAATATGAGATCGGTACAAGTTGTTGGGCTTTAGCCCCTTATCAAAATCTTTAGCAATAAAGAAAACCGGATAAATAATGAAAAAGACTACCCAATTTTGCTAGATACGAAATATAAAATGTTGAAACTAATTTCGGGCTGTCGCCACAAGATTTTTATCAATTGACAATATATAGTTATCGTTATGATTGCCCTTTAGTTATTTTAATTGATCCTCAAACCGCAGAGATTAAGCAACCTATTCGGTAATATTTGAAGATGATTGGGATTAATAACATCATTCGAGTCGCAAAAGTTGATATTAGGCTAAATTTCAGCAAGCAACGGGATAGAGAGCAGTTAATGAAAGAATTAAAACACATCACAGACTCAACTAAACTTATTTATGTTCCCATAGGATTAGTGATTCTTGGGGAAAAAGTGTTATGTTAATTTTTGTAAAGTTTTTTCATTTGACTAACCATCATGTTTAGAAGCGCTCATTGTAATTTTGGACAGTTAAAAGCCCTCGTAGCTACTGTTGCGGTATTTTCCCTATCTTTTGCTACTGCTACCCCCTCTATAGCTGATTCTGTTCTCAGTAATCCTTCTACCGAGTCAATTCTAGCTGAAGCCAAGCAGAAAAATATTGTAGAAACCGCTAAGTCTGTGGGTTCATTTGAGACTTTGTTAGCAGCTATTGAAGCAGCAGATTTAAAGGAAACCTTAGCAACAAAGGGACCCCTCACTGTTTTTGCACCCACTGATGAAGCGTTTGCAGCTTTACCCGATGGGACTGTGGAGATGTTGCTCAAACCCGAAAATAAAGATAAATTAGTCAAAGTCTTAACCTATCATGTTGTATCAGGTCAAGCGGAATCTGGTGATCTTAAAGAGGGTTCTTTGACAACTTTGGAAGGTAGCCCTGTTATGATTAAGTTAGGCAACAAAGTTAAGATTAATCAAGCAACCGTTATTACAAAAGATGTTCAAGCGACTAATGGCGTTATTCATGTAATTGATCAAGTCATTTTACCTCCCGATATGTAATCTCTAAATTAACGACTATAGCAGTGATAAGAATGGGGAACAGGTGAATGGTAGCAATATCATATTACCTACTCCCCATTAACTATTTTTTGAACAGATATTTCTCAATCAGTTGGAAAGTAAGCTTAAAGTTATTTAACAATTATGGTGTATCTTAGAGAGTAAAATAGGGAAAAATATAGTATTTTAGTTAAAATGAGATTTTTATGTTTGAAGTAGAAAGTAAAAAGGGAATCTCTGTGACAATCTTTGCTCGGAAATATGGGGATGATTCTCGCTATGAATTAATTGATGGAGAGTTAATTATCTGGAACCGACGGTACTCCATGAGCAAATCGCTGCTTTAATTAGTCGTAAGTTAGCAGTTATTTAGGTTAGGAAATTAAAACAATTATGGCAGATTCAGTAATTAATTGGCGTGATGGGTTAAAGGAATGGGAAAAAACTCATCCGCCAACAATGTCAGAGGAATTAAGGGAGTTACGGGAGGAATTTGTTAAACGATTTCCTATTGATAGTTTATCTGATTTGACCTTAGAAGAATATGCTTTGGGACAAGAAGATAAAGATGATTTTTGTACTTGGATAGAATTTAAAACTAAAGATTTACTAGGAATTGGTGGAGGAAGTGTTAGAAAGCACGGTATTTGGTGGGATAAGAATAACTCACAGTGGAAATGGAATAAAAACCTAAACTGTGAAACAGCAGAAGAAGCTTTTACCTTAGTTAAGAATGGCTTGATTGAATTAGTCAATGCAGCAAAGTTCCAACGATTTGCTCAATTAGATAAAATAGCAAGTAAACATCCTAATAGTAATGTTGTGCGAGCAAAAATTTTATATTTATATTTTCCAGATCAATTTTTACCAGTTGCTAGTTCTGAGCATCTATTTATATTCCTTAAAATCTTTGATGTTGATAGCAATAAAGGTTTTCATAGCCAAAATCGTCAATTACTGAATTTTTTCAGAAATCAATCGGAATTTAGTAACTATGATACTAGACAAATGAGCATTTTTATATACAATTGTTTCGACCCTATCAATAATTCAAAAGATGAATCTTTATCAGAAGATAAGGAAGTAAAAGTAATGACTGAAAATGAATATCTATCTGACTATATTAATAAAATTACTAAAATCGCTAATCAAACTCGTAATATTATTTTATCTGGTGTCCCAGGAACAGGTAAAACCTATCTTGCCCAACAGTTTGCTGAGACATTTTTAGCAGAACAGGTTACAATCCCCCTTTCTGCTGAAGAAAATCGAAAAGAACTTTTAAAACAAATAAAATGGCATGATATGATAGCAATGATTTTTTATATTAATCGACAAACTCATCAATATTATCGTGCAGTGGAAATTCAACAAGAACCATTAATGCTGGAATATTGGCAGTTAACTCAAACTAAGAGTTTAAGTAATATGGTTCGTTCAATGTTGCAAAGTCATACTGATCCCAGTGTAAAAACTGTTAAATATGCCAAAAGAATTGCACCTTATTTATTTTCTAAAACTAAAAATTCACAATGGTTTTTAACAGAGGAAGGAAAGGAATATGTAGAGAGTAACTTAACTGAAAATATACAAGTATTGCTGGGTGAGCAAAAGCGCTCTGAAACAGTCGATCTTTCTAAATATCTAAGAACAATTACCTTTCATCAATCCTTTGCTTATGAAGAATTTATCGAAGGAATTAAGCCTAAATTTGAGGACACAGAAACGATCAGTTATGAGATACAAGACGGAATTTTTAAATCAATTTGTCACGATGCGCTACAAGATCCTGAACACAATTATATTTTAATGATTGATGAATTTAATCGTGCTAATATATCTAAAGTTTTTGGTGAATTAATTACCTTGCTTGAAGATGATAAGCGCTTAGGAAGCGAAAACGAATTAACCGTTAAACTTCCCTACTCTCAAGAAATTTTTGGTGTTCCCAAGAATCTCTATATTATCGCTACTATGAATACAGCAGATCGTTCAATTGCCCTATTAGATATTGCCTTAAGAAGGCGCTTTGCTTTTATTGAAATTGCCCCAGAGCCTAGTTTATTATCGGAAGTTGAAGGAATTTATCTCAGTCAAATATTAACTTGTTTAAACGAAAAAATCACCTTTTTATTAGGTGAAGATTATCAAATTGGTCATAGTTATTTCCTGAAGGTTAAAACATTAGAAGATTTACAGTTTGTTTGGTATTATCGCATTATTCCCCTCTTAAAAGAATATTTCTATAATGACTGGCAACGATTAAGATTAGTGTTAGGCACTAGCTTTGTTGTCTCTAAGGAAATTAAGCTAAGTGACTCAGATAAGGAAAATCTCTCAGAATTCAGGGAGTTAGAGGCTATTTACACGATTAAGAAACTGACAGGTCAAGCATTTAAGAATGCCTTACAATAGGCAGGAAGTTCGTAGTAGGGACTTTAGCCCTTATACACTACTTTAACTGCCTTAGAATTGGGTTGTATTGGATTTCGTGCCTCAACCAAACCTACACCGATTTCATGATTTTAGTTGAAACAATCCACTACAATATGAGTTAGAATGGAAAAAATATTAAGTTTTGTAACTATGACAGTTTTACAATCTGCCCAAGGTAAGATCAACAATCAGAAAGAGTCGAAAGTCCAGGATGATCCCATCCTTTGCCCCCATTGTAAGCGCACAGCCAGTAATGGCATAAGATGTAAGGGAATTTGTGTCGCTGATAGCGATTATTAAACTTAAAATCAGAGGTATGGAGTCATGTTACTAGGATTTGATCCTGGCAGAGATAAGTGTGGTATTGCGGTGACAGACGAAGCGCTAACCTTACACTATCATCAGGTTATTGCATCAGATCATGCGATCGCAACCCTTAACAAACTCTGTCAACAATACTTCATTACCACCCTCATTATGGGCAATCAAACCACCTCTAAGCAATGGAAACAACGGATAGAGCGTGATCTCGAACAAATCTTACCCATTATACTAATTGATGAGCGCAATAGTACCTTAGAGGCACGAGATCGCTATTGGCAGTTATTTCCACCAAGGGGATTAAAAAGACTAATTCCTCAAGGAATGCGTCTTCCTCCTCGCCCTATCGATGATATTGTTGCTATTCTGTTAATTGAACGGTATTTACGCTTAAGTTAAGCGACGGCCTCGGTAATTGACCTCATCATCCTCTTCATAACTATAATCATAGTCATATTCCTCATAAACCACCTTTCTTGCCGAGTTTTCCAACTTGGGTAATGGGGGAGAAGAGGAAGCATAATTAGGTTCTAAATTGCCATTGCTTTGTACTAGGTTTTGTTCATCAAATTCTTCCAAAGAAGTTAACATCGGTTGTAGTTGTTTGACAAAACGATTAATTTCTGCCTCTAATAATCCTGTCAGCGCTTTTCCTGTTTTCACTAACAAAAATGAATCAGCATCACAGCGACTTAAGACCAAATGACCACTCTCTCCTCGAATAGAGACATTCTCAACATTCTGCCAGTCTAATTCCTCTTGGGTACTTTGTGCTAAATAAAGCATTCTTCCTCCTGTTAACATAGCCATTTCTTCATCCATTCCTACTGGTGGGAGTAGTGATTGTCCTTCATTAGACATTAAAAATACCCCTTGAATTCCAATCGGTTTCCTAACAAAATCTTTTAAAGCTTTGGCAACACGGGAGGATTGATTACTGGGTCGAGAAATTTGTGTTGGCTGCTCCCATTGATTTCTCTTATTATGAGAAACGGTTGGCATATTTGATTCTAAAGGAACATCTAACATCGTCTTTTTACCTGAGATTTCAGGGATTTTTAAACTAATAAACAAGCGAATAACCCGCTTTTGTTGCAAGTCTCGATGAATTTTTTGGCGAGTTCCCAGTTCAATCGTCAACCCTCTACGGGCGGGTTCATAGTTCCCAGTATCAGGAATCTGTATATCACCTAGTTGTTTAGGGGGATTCTGACGATCAAAAACGACAGGAGGACCTAGTTCAAGAAAATTCAGAATTTGTTCTAGACAACGACTATTAAGACAATTAGGGAAATGATAAGCTATAAAATAGGGAATATTAGAACGACCCAAATCATCGTCACCATCATTATAAAGCCAGCCAAACAGACATTGTTCGGCACTTACCTGATATAAATAAATCGCTCGATAACCAGGTGGCGGAGGATTATAAGTATCCCATTGCTGATAGACAATTTTTTCTAAGAATGTTTGCTGAACCTCAATAGGTACTAGAGGGCTAGTCAAAGATTGAAAGCCGACTTTGGGAAAACTGGTATAAACAATAGGATTAACCGCAAGGGGCATGGGCAGATTTGTAAGATGTTACAAATACTAATGTTTCTATCAATTATAACGTGAGTTATGAAAGAAGCGCTATTGATAATAGTCTGTTAACTTTTAGCGATTACTCTAGAGTCTCTGCTTTAAAAGTGGCTTCTTTAATTTTGCCCGATTCTCCCAAGGGTTCAGGAGATGCTCCATTTAGTCCCACTTTAACACCACCTGCGTTACCTGCTCTTATTTCAATGGCTTGATCTGCTTTCCATTGTTTTTCTGCTCCTTTCTTTAAAATTCCCTCATAAGCAGTTTGACCATCCGTCACAACTTTGAGCCAAGAGTCGGCGGTAATCACCACATCTAAAGCGAGAGCAACATTAGGTGCAACAACAGGAGAAGGAGAGGAAACAGGGGAGGGTGCAGGCGCTACAGAGGACACAGGAGAAGGTTTAGCTTTCTCAGCTACTGTGGGAGTTTCTTGCCCTACAGTTGGGTTAGGTGCAGGTTGTGAACGAAAGAGAAACCAGTAGCCACCTAATCCCACAATTAGACCTAATCCTAGTAGCAATGGTAGGGGATTTCCTTTCTTTGAGGAATAGGGTTTGACAGAAGGGGAGGCTGTTTTTGGGGATTGGGGAGGCTCCAGGGTTTGAGTATCGCTTTTCGGAGAAAGTTGGGAAGAAAGAGTAACAATGGCTTCCTCCTGAGCTTGAGAGGACTTTCTAGTTTCTGTCACTGGCAATTGATCGGGAATTTCACTGAGTGTTTTTCCGAGTTCTTCACCATCTAACCCTAATAAGTCGGCATAGCGACGGATAAAGCCTTGTACATATACCTTTTCAGGCAAATTATCCACATCACCTTCCTCTAGTGCTTGCAACACGCTTAAGCGAATAAAGGTTTGTTCTGTGATATCTTCTAGGGTAAATCTTTGACGATTGCGTTGTTGTCGAAGATATTGACCAATATCTCTTAACTGGGCAACTTGCTCGGAATTATAGTAACTCATAATGATATAATGATGATCATTAAATGGATTTGACGAATAGAATAGTAAAAAAGTAACCAAATTTTGTGACAATCCGTTGACTAAAATTATATAGAGATTCCAAAATTGGTGCTTAGTTGAGTTGGATTAATTCACGTCCTGTTTGACTGAGATAGACGATTTTGCGATCGCTATCAAACATCCCTGACCCGATTTTTAACTGTTTTTCGCTGTGTTGATAGATATAGGTTTGACAACGGTGATCAATGGTTTCTCCCAACGATTGATAAACTAATTTAAGCCATTCTTCCCCGTTTTCTTCTTGTTTTAACTGCTCAATAGCTGCTTTAATCGTTGAACATTGTCCTAATTTTTGGATCTTAGTCTGGGGGATTCCTACTTTAACACAATGAGCCATCAAGATTTCAAGACGACCATCGGCTAAATGATGGTGAGTATGGAAGATTCCCCCTGCTAGTTTGATTAATTTGCCATGATATCCCCATAACAGCACAGATTGTACTGAATTAGCTGCTGCTGCGACTAACATTGCTCCTAACCAGTTAGCGGTTTTAACCAATCTTTGAGGATTAATTCCCTGTTGTTGGGCTAAATTTAAGCCATTTTCCCCAATACAAAAGACTAAATGCTGATATTTTTGGGCTTTGAGGCGTAATTCTTCTTGATAAGCGCTTAATTGTTCAGGTGCGGTTAAGGGTTGGGAAATACC
>JBFRWQ010000244.1:0-11709 GCA_051439665.1 Microcystaceae cyanobacterium
GATTAACAGCCATAATGTTTCCTAACCCGATTAAGATCCATAATGTTTCCCAACCCAATTAACATTCATAATGTTTCCCAACCCAATTAAGATCCATAATGTTTCCCAACCCAATTAACATTCATAATGTTTCCTAACCCAATTAACATCCATAATGTTTCCCACCCAATTAAGATCCATAATGTTTCCTAACCCGATTAAGATCCATAATGTTTCCCAACCCGATTAAGATCCATAATGTTTCCCAACCCAATTAACATTCATAATGTTTCCCAACCCAATTAACATTCATAATGTTTCCCAACCCAATTAACATTCATAATGTTTCCCACCCGATTAACATCCATAATGATGATTCCCCATGCCATTCAACCCTTGATGGGCGGGGAAACCCCGCCCCTACGGAACATAATTATCAATTATGAATAAATATAACCCACAAATTCATCATCGGCGTTCTATTCGTCTCAAAAATTATGATTACAGTCAAGCAGGGGCATATTTTGTAACAATTTGTGTTCAAAATAGGGAATGTTTATTAGGAAATATTGAAAATCACACAATTAAATTAAATGAATATGGGTTAATGGTTCAAAAAATATGGGATTATTTACCGACTCATTTTGAAAATTTAGAATTAGATGCGGCTGTTATTATGCCAAATCATTTTCATGGAATTATTATCATTACTTCTTCTTTATTGCCAAAAACACCAAAAAATAAAACAAATTTATCTAGTATTGTTGCTTATTTTAAATATCAAACGACAAAATTAATTAATCAAAAAAGAAGTCAAATAGGTGTTAAATTCTGGCAGAGAAATTATTATGAACACATCATTAGAAATGAAAACTCCTTACAAATTTTAAGACAATATATTAAAGAAAATCCGATTAAATGGGAATTAGATCAATTACATCCGAAGAATCCCTCAAAATGGTGATTATCTATTCTAACCATTTTACGCTTATCTGAATCAATTTATGCCCTAATTGAGCGGGAGAGTTAAATATTACCTAATGCAGCCCAAGCTTCTAGCTTAGTTTTAACCCGACGAATTACTTCATCTGTAAATTCACTGGTGGTCATTTGTCCCCCTAAATCTGGAGTCGCACATCCATCATACAAACTTTCAAATACGCTTTCATAAATCGCACGGGAAGATTGATCCGCTTCTGATGTGCCAACATAAGATAAAAGAGCAGCGCTGGCTAAAATCATCGCCATTGGATTAGCAATATTTTTGCCCATTAAAGCAGGTGCAGTGCCATGAGGCGCTTCGGCCATGACAGTTTTAACCTTTTGGGTTGTCTCATCAAACCCTAAAACAAGACTTTCTGACCCTGCAATACTTCCGTACATTTGTAACACCATATCCGAAAGGAGATCCCCATCACGATTTAAAGCAGGAATCACCAAAGATTCCCCACTGGTTTGCAATAACAGAGCAAAAGTTGCGTCAATCAGTAAAGGTTGATAAGCCACATCAGGATGACGGTTTGCTGCTTCGTCTAACTCCTCTTTAAACATTCCCTCATAAGTCGCACTGACGGTAAATTTTGGACCACCAAAAACTCTCGCCCCGTTGCGTTTAGCATATTGAAAGGTAAATTCTGCGACAGAGCGACAAATACGGCGAGATAAGCGGGAGGTGCGATAAGAAATCTCATCCCCATCCTTTGTCATCTCTCTCCATTCTTTGGCACCATAAGCATCATCTACCGCCATTCTGACAATGGCAATGGGAGAATAAACTCCTGCAATGGGTCTAATTTTAGGAATTCTACGCCCTGTTCTGAGAATAACTTGAGCATCTAAATCTTCCCGTAAAATTGCGTTAGGACTGCCCACATCCCCTTGAGTTTCGGGGGTAATTGTCGCTGCTTTAAGGGAAAGTCCTGTGTGTTGAGTGGCTTTAGCTGCTGCTTTGACCACTTCATTCTGGGTTTCACGCCGATTTTCGAGGCTTAGGTCAAAATCTTTGAATTCAAGAGGTTGACGGATCACGGAAGGTTGCAATACCCGTAGCGCTTGCAATAAGAGTTCTTCTCCTGTTTGATCACCGTGCATAACCACAATGGTTGGATTATTTTGACTCATAATCAGTTATTTATAGATAAACTCTTAGGAATATTAGTGAAGATATTAGGAAAAAAATGTATATATTGTTACAAATATTTTGACACATTAAGCCAGAAGGAATTCAGTAAATTGCTCGGCTAACATGGGTTGGCTAAAATAATATCCCTGTCCGTAATCACAGCCACATTCTCTTAAAAATTCCGCTTGTTCTCTGGTTTCAATTCCTTCAGCGATCGCTTTAAGGTTCAAACTATGTGCCATTGTAATGATTGTTTTAACAATAGATACTCCATCTGGATCATGAGGAATATCGGCCATAAATGATTGATCAATTTTTAAAACATTAAAGGGTAATTTTTTTAAACAACTTAAGGATGAATAACCTGTGCCAAAATCATCGAGAGATAGACGAATTCCCATCTTATGTAACTGTTGAATCAGTCCTGTAGAGGTGGGCGTATCTTCCAGTAATATGTGTTCTGTCAGTTCTAATTCTAAACAGTGTCTTGGTAAATGATATTGTTGAATGGTTGAATCTATTGTATCTAACAAATAGCGCTCCCTAAATTGACGAGAGGATACATTGACAGAGACCCAAAACTGAGGTTGATGATTAAGCCATTGAGAAACCATATTACAGGCTTGGTGCAACATCCATGCTCCTAATTCCACAATGATTCCTGTTTCTTCAGCAATAGGAATAAATTGATGGGGATTAATTACTCCTAAGTGATCATTTTCCCATCGCATTAAGGCTTCTGCTCCCACAATTCTTTGACTCGATAACTCAACAATCGGTTGATAAACTGGATAAATCTCATTTTTTTGGAGAGCAAGTCGTAAATTATCCGCTATCTTCCGTCTTTGTTGCGATTTTTCATTCATTGTCACTGTGAAAAACTTAAACCCATTGCGACCATCTTGTTTTGCTCCATACATCGCTGTATCTGCATTTCTGAGTAAAATATCCATGTCTCCTCCATCATTGGGATAGAGGGTGATTCCCACACTGGTAGAAATAAACAGTTTTTCCTTGTTTAAATAAAAGGGTTCGGCAAGTCTTTTGATAATTTTACGGGCGACAATCTCAGCTTGCTTATAACTCCTTAAATTCGTCAGAATGACTAAAAATTCATCTCCTCCTAAACGAGCCACTGTGTCGCTTTTTCGCACACAAGAAGACAGTCTCTGGGCGGTTTGAATCAATAATTGATCACCAATGTCGTGGCCAAGGGTATCATTAACTTCTTTAAAATGATCCAGATCAAGAAACATAACGGCAACTTGTTGCTCTAAACGATTGGCCTGTTTGATGGCCTGTTGCAATCGATCAAAGACAAGAAAGCGGTTAGGTAATTGGGTGAGTGCATCATAATTGGCTTGATAGGCTAATTGTTCTTCTTGGCGCTTACGCTGGGTAATATCTTCTTTGATGCCAACAAAATGGGTTATTTGTCCTTCATAATTAAGAATGGGAGAAATAGAAGCGATTTCCCAAAATAATTCACCATTTTTTTTCATATTACACAATTCTCCATGCCACTCTTCCCCAGAGGCTACGGTGTCCCACAGTTGCTCATAGGTTTCGTCAGGGATCAGCCCTGATTTAAGCAAGCGGGGATTTTGACCTAAGACTTCTTGCCGTGAATAGCCCGTTAGTATTTCAAATTTGGGATTAACATATTCTATTTCACCTTTTGCATTGGTAATAACAACTGTTGATGGACTTTGTTCAATGGCACGCCATAAGACTTCCATTTGTTCATCAATACGCTTATTCTCTGTAATATTTGTTAGGGACACTAAATAAGCTGCTTTTCTTTGCCAGGAAAGGGAAACAACCTGCAATTGAGCAATGGTTAGGGTGTGATCAGGTTTGAGAATTTCAATTTCTGTTAATTCATTATTGGTTAGGGGTAATCCTAAGACTTCACCAAAGAGTTCATCTTGAGAACGACCAAATAGCTGTTCAGCAGCAGGATTGGCTAATAAAACGACTCCTTGGTCATCTATGACTAATAAACCGTTTTGATTGGCATTAATTACGGTTTTTAGTTGGTTAGTTAACTCTTTAAGCTCTAGAACTTGTTGTTGAGATTGAGCAATTTGCTGATTAAATTGGGCTAGGTGGGTATTTTCTTGTAGGGTTTCCCATTCACGAGCAAGGATTAATTCTATGCGATCGCAACTTATATTCAGAATGTATTGTAACTGCTCTAATTGATCGTCAGAAAATTGAGCAAGGCTTAGTAATTTCAAATAATTGTGGCGAGCGAGTTGCACCAATTCTAAGATTGCAGAAAAACGAAAGGTTGAAGGATCAGCGCTTTTATGCTTTATTTTTAGCCAAACGATTAAGGGATCAATAAAAGTATCGATCTCATTGGGATTTTCTAAGGAAGAGGGATCGGATTGTAAAAAATCAACCAAGCATTGGGATATTTTCTGGCAAAAAACCGATATAACTTGAGATTGAAGCGCTTTTTTCCCTTTGTCTGAGAGTTGGCAATCGATTTGCTTCAAAAACCAATGATAATGAGTGATCATTAAATCACTTAATCGGGTTAATGAATTGTATTTGATTGATTTTGAAGAAATAAACATCTAAAAGCCACCTTTCCTTCTTTTAAGGGATTATTTTAGTGGTCAGGATTCAGAAAACTCTTGATCAGTTAAGATAGCAACCTTTGATATCCTTTAATTCTAGCATCTATGTTTAGGAGATGCCTAATCAGTCATTAATGAGCTAACCAGACTAAGTATTATTAGGGATTCTCTAGAGATACACTGATATTTATGATTATATTGTAAATGATTTTTTAGCGATGGAAATATTATTATGACCAGATAGCAATAATGCTTAACGATATCCAATCCAATCACCTAACTTTCAATAGCGATCGCTAAATAATTAAGAAAAATTCAGATCAGCAACAATAAATTCTGTAACAATGACTACAAAAAAATCCCAAAAATGTCATGATATCAGTATATCATTAGTAATAATGGAAGGGGAACTTATGTTAAAAACCATGCAGCAACAACCACAAGTTAATTCACAAGCAACACCAGCCCAACCTGAGCAACGAGGTTATCAGCGTATTTTGGTAGCAATTGACTATTTAAACTCTAGCCCCAAAGTTTTCCGCCAAGCCTTAGATATGGCCAGTTTAGCAGGGAGTCGTCTAATGGTTTTCCACTGTTTACAAGGAGATATTCCGCATAATATTGATCATCCTATTTATTTAGGACCATACGCTGGTGTTTATTCCGTAGAAATGCTAGAAATGGAAGAAAGACTGCTCAAAGAGGCAATGGAGCAATTTCACCTCTGGTTAAATAAATTTACCCAACAGGCCGCTGAGAAAAATATAATTGCTGAAACGACATATCGTCATGGTAATCCAGGTGAACAAATTTGTGCTTTAGCTACAGAATGGGAAGCAGATATGATTTTAGTGGGCAGACAAGGAAAAACTGGTTTATCTGAGCTATTATTAGGTAGTGTCAGTAATTATGTCGTCCATCATGCTCACTGTGCCGTTTTGGTGGTTCAATAGGACAATGGGAAGATAGGGGAGATAGGGGAGAGAGGGGAGAGAGGGGAGATAGAGGAGAGAGGGGAGAGAGGGGAGAGAGGGGAGAGAGGGAAGAAGGAGGAGAGATATTTATTCTTCCCACACTCCTCAGATTTTCAGACTTAACTAGGGCTTGCTGTTGTTGGGCTTTAGCCCTAAACAAGTCTGATTCTAACCCATCAAATTAGCTGTATTAAGTCCACTACTGGATTATTTTAGCTAATTTGGTACATTAGGTAGGATGGGCTTCGCCCATCAAATCATAGAAGTAACGCACAATATATTGCCTTATTTTAGGTGAAACAGTCCACTACTGGTTTGATACAACTAATTGAGTGCATTAGAATCAGGCTTGTATGGGGCTAAAGCCCAACAACAGTAATTCCTATTGCCTCATTTTAGTTAAAACAGTCCACTACTTAATTACCCGTTGCAGCTTCAAATTGCGCCTGTTTACGCAATAAATCAGAAATAGTTAAATCGTGATCAATTGTTCCATCAAATACAGTCCCTACTTCAAAGCGCTGAAATTGTATTTTTGCTAACTGATAACCATCTTTAGGTAAAGGAATATAGCCCACTTGATTGACTAATTCAGGCGCTTTTTTGAGGTAATAATTAACAAAGGCTTCTAAAGCAGGATTATCTTGGGCTGCTTTGGCATTAACATAGATAAATAAAGGACGAGCTAAGGGTTGGTATTGTCCCGCTTCCACCGTTTCAGGGGAAGGTAAGACACCATTAACTGCTAAGGCTTTTAATTTCTCTTTATTTTCTTCATAATAAGCATAACCAAAATAGCCTAATGCGTTAGCATCTTGGGCAACCCCTTGTACCAGAATATCATCGTCGGGACTTGCAACATAATCACTGCGACTTGTTCCATTTTGACCCACAATCGCTTCAGTAAAATAATCATAAGTCCCTGACTCGGTATCAGGGGCGAAAAGATTAAGGGGCTGATTAGGAAAACTAGAATCAATCTCTTGCCAATTAGTCATTTTTCCTTCCGCTTCTGGCTGCCAAATTTTCTTTAATTGCTCCACCGTAATACTCTCAACAGGGTTGTCAGGATTAACCACAACGGTAATCGCATCATAGGCAATTGGCAGTTCAATAAAACTTACTTTATTAGCGCTACATGTTTTCATTTCCTGGAGAGAAATAGGACGTGATGCTGCATTAACTTCTGTTTCTCCCGCACAAAACTTTTGAAACCCTCCACCTGTACCCGAAATTTCTGCGTCTATCTCAATTTTCTCCACAGTCTTTCTGGACTCACTGTCATAAGCGGTTAAAACTGCCTGTGTAATAGGAGCAACCGTACTTGAGCCATCCACTTTAATGGGTTTAATTTGAGTCGTATCGACAGAAGAACAGGCTGTAAAGAGGGCTGCACCCCCACAGATTAAAAGGGTTTGCATCAGTTTCATAGTGTTACCTCGCCTAAGAAAAATTTGAGTCAAGAATTGATCAAAAGGAGATTAATGTTAGATTAACGAATTACTTTTAAGGGAAGATTAAACCACAGGAATTATCTTTTCCCTTTTGTTGATCCTTACTTCCTGATTAAAAGTTTATCTTTAACAATGTCAGAAAAACTTGAAGAAAAGTTTAAGGCTTGCCAATTGGCAGAAAAGGTAAGTCAGTCATTTTTCCCTTAGTGATGAGGGTTTTCACGGACAAGAGAGAAAAAAAGACCCTTTCTTAACCTAATGTTTACCATGAAATGATAAGTTCTATTTTATAATTCCTGATAGTCGTATCAACTTGACTGTTAAATATCATTGCTATGAATCGTTCATCTTTGTTCAAATCAACCCTTTCAATCCTTGCTTTAAGCGCAACGTTAACAGCTTGTGGTGATGGAGGCGGAGGAAGTCCCAGTAGCGGCGGAGGTGGAACAGACGCTGGCGGTGGAACAGCTACTGCACCAATGGAAAAACCCCCCATCTCTGGTAGCGTTTCCTTAACTGGGGCAGGTGCATCTTTCCCAGCGCCCCTATATCAAAACTGGTTTGTTACCTTCAATCAAGCCGTTCCCGATATTCAGGTTAACTATCAATCTGTAGGAAGTGGGGCAGGTGTTGAGCAATTTACCCAAGGAACAGTTGACTTTGGTGCATCTGACGTAGCGATGAAAGATGAGGAAATAGCCAAGATTGACAGAGGGGTTCTGTTGTTACCCATGACTGCTGGAAGTATTGTTATGGCTTACAATCTACCAGGGGTTGAAGGCTTACAACTATCCCAAGAAGCGCAAGTGGGAATTTTTGATGGTTCAATTACCACTTGGAATGACCCCAAAATTGCAGCAGATAATCCTGACCTAGAATTACCTAGTACACCTATTACCGTCATTCACCGGGCAGACGGAAGTGGAACAACTGGGGTATTTACCATGTACCTCAGCGCTGTTAGTCCCGAATGGGAAAAATCCATTGGTCAAGGTAAAAGTGTGGAATGGCCAACGGGTAAAGGTAAATTCATTGGTGCGAAAGGGAATGAAGGGATTACTGCTCAACTTCAGCAAACAGAAGGAGCAATTGGCTACATTGAGTATGGTTATGCCAGCAATAACGGCTTAACAATGGCTGCTTTGCAAAACCAATCAGGTAACTTTATTACCCCCAGTGATGAGGCAGCTTCAGCGACTCTAGCGGCGGTAGAATTACCTGAGAACCTACGGGCATTTATTACTGACCCTGAAGGGGATGAGTCCTATCCTATTGTGACCTATACATGGATGTTAATCTACAGAGAAGGCTATGAACCTGATAAAGCCATTGCCACTGAAGCAATGATTCAATATGGCTTAAATCAAGGACAACAGGTTAGCGCACAGTTAGGTTATGTACCTTTACCCCAAAATGTGCGGGAAAAAGTAGCAGCTGCGGCTGACCAAATTACTCCTGACTATACTATTACCCTGGAATAACTTTAAGGTATGAGGTTTGTCTCAGGTACAAGATGGGAGGTTGTTATTCTGAAACACTCAAAATCTGAAACCTGAAACCTCATACCTGATAATTATATAATTGCTCACTAATAACTTTAATGACTTCTCCGAGTTTTTCCCAATCTTCAAATAACACCAGCATCGGTTCTCGTTCGGCCGCCGAAAAGGGTATGGATAATGCTTTTATCTTAATGACCCAAGGATTTGCTATTTTCATTGGTGTTATTCTCGTTTCTATTGCCCTTCTAATTCTTGTACGGGCTTGGCCTGCGATTCAAGAGTATGGTCTAGGATTTATTACCCAAAGTGCATGGAATCCCGTTCAAGGACGGGAGCAATTTGGAGCATGGCCAGTTATCTACGGTACAATTGTCAGTTCTCTACTGTCCTTACTGGTTGCGATTCCGTTAGGGATTGGAACAGCAATTTTCCTCAGTGAAGATTTTATTCCTTTAAAAATCCGTACTATTTTAGTCTTTTTGGTGGAATTACTAGCAGCCGTCCCCAGTGTGGTCTATGGACTGTGGGGTATTTTTGTGGTGATTCCCTTTTTAAGAGATATTGGCTTAGGGGTGACAGGACCAGGAATGTTACCAGCTTCCCTTGTGCTGTCTATTATGATTTTACCGATTATTACGGCAATTTCTCGTGATTCCTTAGCAGCGCTTCCCCCTGATTTGCGTCAAGCCTCTTTAGGTTTAGGGGCAACCCGTTGGGAAACCATTTTTCGGGTCTTAATTCCTGCCGCCTTTTCAGGGATTGTGGGGGGTATTATGTTAGCGCTGGGTCGGGCAATGGGAGAAACCATGGCCGTTACCATGTTAATTGGGAATTCCAACCAAATTAAGTTATCTTTAACTGCTCCTGCTAATACCATTGCTTCTTTACTGGCTAACCAATTCGCAGAAGCATCAGGGATTCAGGTATCCGCTTTAATGTATGCAGGTTTTGTCCTGATGGTGTTAACCCTTGTGGTCAATATATTAGCCCAATATATCGTTAATCAAGTGAAAGCGAAATATTAATTCTTCATTCTTCATTTTTCATTCCTATGACCAGTTTATCTAATTCCCCTGAATCTCAAGATTTGGGAATGCTCCTTCAAAAGAAACCGAGTAGTCCTCGTTCCCTATTTGGGCTAATTATGACGGGACTTTCTGGTTTATGTATTGCCTTAACCCTTATTCCCCTCTTTCTTGTCCTCTTTTTTGTAACCGCTCAAGGAATTAATCGTTTAAACCTTGATTTATTTACCAAACTTCCCCCACCGCCTGGATTATCAGGAGGAGGATTAGCCAATGCTTTATTAGGAACATTGATTGTTGTCGCCATTGCAACGGCCATTTCTGTCCCTCTGGGTGTCTTTGCTGCGGTTTATCTCTCGGAATTTAGTGGTGGAAATAAAGTCGCTCAGTGGATACGCTTTGCTACCAACGTTCTTAGCGGTGTTCCTTCGATTATTGCGGGAATGTTTGCTTATGGTTTATTTGTTGCCCCACTGATTGGAGATAAGGGAATTTTCGGTTATTCTGCCCTAGCAGGGGGCGTGGCCTTAGCCGTTTTGATGTTACCTACCATTATTCGTACCACTGATGAGGCATTACAGATTGTTCCTCAAAATATTCGCTGGGCTGCTTTAGGAGTAGGAGCATACAACTATCAAACGGTGTTAAAAATTGTTCTTCCTGCTGCCATTCCTGCGATTTTAACAGGGGTAACGCTTGCTATTGCTCGTGCGGCTGGAGAAACTGCACCGCTTATTTTTACGGCCTTATACTCCAATTTTTGGCCAAAAGGGGTCAAAGAACCCATTGCTACTTTGGCGGTGTTAGTTTATAACTTCGCAATTGTACCCTTTAAACCCCAACAAGAACTTGCCTGGGCTGGGGCATTGATTTTGGTGCTTTTGGTACTCCTAACTAGCGTAATTGCCAGAATTGCAACTCGACAGAAGACTTATTAGAAAATTATCAATTCTAAATTATAAATGGGGGTTAGGCAGGTTCAATAACAATTGGTTTCCCTTGTGCCAAATTGATGATTAAACCATGCCCCTACAGCTTCTTAACTATCCAAGACTGTTATTCTTAACTAACTAAGCTCAAAAGTCATGCCAGACACTGTAACAGACCAACAAAATGCAACCGAAACGGTCATCAAAACCGAAAATGTCAATATCTTTTACGGGAGTTATCACGCCGTTCGTGACTGTAATATCAACATTCCCAAAAACAAAGTCACAGCTTTTATTGGTCCGTCGGGCTGTGGTAAAAGTACAATTTTACGTTGTTTTAATCGCTTAAATGACCTCATTGAAGGCTTCAGAGTGGAGGGAAAAATAACTTACCATGGCCATGATATTTATGCCTCTAATATTGACCCTGTTGCGGTGCGATACAGTATTGGTATGGTCTTTCAGCGCCCTAATCCTTTCCCGAAAACCATTTACGATAATGTTATTTATGGCGCTAGGGTTAATAATATGATTAAAGATAAAGATGAAATGGACGAATTGGTAGAAACATCCCTGAGACGGGCGGTTTTATGGGATGAAGTTAAAGATAAATTACAAGAAAGTGGGTTTTCCTTATCAGGGGGACAACAACAGCGCTTATGTATCGCACGGACAATTGCAGCTAAACCTGATGTGGTATTAATGGACGAACCTTGTTCAGCATTAGACCCTATTTCAACCCTGAAAATTGAAGAATTAATGCACGAATTAAAAGAAAATTATACGATTGTAATTGTTACCCATAATATGCAGCAAGCGACACGGGTAGCAGATATGACAGCCTTTTTCAACGCTGAAGCCGTTGGTATCGGTTCAAAAATCGGTTACTTAGTCGAATTTGATAAAACTGAAAATATTTTTGGTAATCCGAAAGAACAAGCGACTCAAGATTATGTTAGTGGGCGCTTCGGCTAGTTAATAGTTAATAGTTAATAGTTGATAGTTGATAGTTAATAGCTTATTACTGACAACTATAGCTTCTCAACTTCATAATTCATAATTCACAATTCACAATTGATCATGACTCAAGCTACCACCCTTACTGATACCGTTATTGAAATTAAGAACCTTAACGT
>JBFRWQ010000245.1:0-16521 GCA_051439665.1 Microcystaceae cyanobacterium
GATTTGTATTTGTCTTATAATAACTCAATTGTTTCCAATAACCATTGGGGTTTTCCATACCTGACACTCTATAGCGAGAGAGAGGTAAAAGTTCCAAATAGAGGATAGGAAGTTTTAAATCAATTCATTCCACATCTCACACCCGTAGGGGTTGAACAGTGTTCAACCCAAACCCAAATATTCAACCCAACCCCAAATATTTAACCCAACCCCAAATATTCAACCTTTCAGTTTCACTTACTTGTGATTTTTTAAGTTCTTTTCATGTTTCGTAGGTTAGTTGGGGAGGATGTCACCATAATGTGGCATAATATTACTAAGAATCAAAGCAATATATAGCGAAATAACCCCTAAGATGACTTCTGACCCTTTAAAACGTACCCCCTTATATGACCTCACTGTTGCTCAAAATGCCCGTCTTACCCCCTTTTCGGGTTGGGAAATGCCCGTTCAATTTAGTGGACTGAAAAATGAGCATCAGGCAGTTCGTACTGCTGTCGGAATGTTTGATATATCCCACATGGGAAAATTTGCCCTAGAAGGAAAAAAACTCCGTAAAACTTTACAAAAGCTTGTCCCTTCTGATTTAGAACCTTTAAAGCCAGGAAAAGCCCAATACACTGTTCTTTTAA
The DNA here is from genome assembly GCA_051439665.1 of Microcystaceae cyanobacterium. GTDB lineage: Bacteria > Cyanobacteriota > Cyanobacteriia > Cyanobacteriales > Microcystaceae > JBGTGT01. The sequence continues at coordinate 633 of JBFRWQ010000245.1, forward strand.
ATCCTCAAGGGGGAATCATAGACGATATTATTTTCTATTATCAAGGGGAAACAAAGGGCATAGAACGGGGAATGCTCATTGTTAATGCAGCCACTACCCAGAAGGATAAAGAATGGATATTGCAAAATTTAGCTGAAAATGCCCTTAAACTGACAGATTTATCCCTAGATAACGTTTTGATTGCCCTTCAAGGGGCAAAAGCCGTCAAGATTCTTCAGTCCTTACTAGAGGCAGATATAAGCGCTCTCAAAGCCTTTGAACACACGGAGGCTAACTTAGAAGGTGAAACGGCTTTTATTGCCCGTACAGGCTATACAGGAGAGGATGGCTTTGAAATTATGATTGGGGCGCAAGCAGGACAAAAATTATGGCAAAGGTTACTTACTGAAGGCGTAATTCCCTGCGGTTTAGGAGCAAGAGATACCCTCAGATTAGAAGCGGCCATGTGTCTCTATGGACAAGATATTGATGATCAAACAACTCCCTTAGAAGCAGGATTGGGCTGGATCGTTCATTTAGATAAAAAAGACGATTTTATGGGCAGAAATGTCTTAGAATCACAAAAAAAAGAAGGGCTAACCCGACGCTTAGTGGCCTTGGAAATGACCGAAAAAGGCATTGCTCGTCATGGCTATCCTATCGTTATAGATGGCCAAACCGTGGGAGAAGTGACCAGTGGAACACTTGCACCAACTGTCGGTAAAGCGATCGCCTTAGCCTATTTACCCCGTCATTTAGCAAAAGTTAACCAAAAAGTTGAGATTGAAATCCGAGGAAAACTATATCCCGCCATTGTGGTGAAAAAACCCTTTTATCGCTCACCCAGTCGTCTTGCTAAAGGATAAGTGAGTTATGCGTCAGAAAGTGATTGGTGTGATGGGGCCTGGCCAGGGCGCAACCCCTTCTGAAATAGAACAAGCTTATCAATTAGGAGCGCTAATCGCTGCCAATGGCTGGATTTTGTTAACTGGTGGGCGCAATGCAGGAGTGATGGCGGCGGTGAATCAAGGGGCAAAAGCACAGGGAGGCTTAACAATTGGTATTTTGCCTGATAATTGTCCTGAAACTGCCGCCGATGCCGTGGATATTATCATTCAAACCGATTTAGGGCAGGGACGGAATAATGTTAATGTCCTATCTTCTGATGTGATTATTGCTTGTGGGATGGGGTTAGGAACTGCTTCTGAGGTAGCGCTAGGATTAAAAGCAGGTAAAAAAGTCATTTTATTGACAGATAATGCCCTAAATATTCAATTTTTTCGTCAATTTGCTCCTGATCATCTCCAAGTCGCATTAACAGTGAAGGAAGCGGTTCGACTGGTACAAGAACAGTTTAATCTGGTATGATAAAGAGTTGTACTCTTTTAATTTGTAATTACTATGCCCGCAACCGAGTTAGAAACAGAAATAGCACCTGATCAGAAGTTTATTTTAAAAGTGCTTTGGTTAGATGAAAACGTAGCGATCGCAGTTGATCAAGTGGTGGGTAAAGGAACCAGTCCCCTAACCGCCTATTTTTTCTGGCCTCGCAATGATGCTTGGGAACAATTAAAGGTTGAATTAGAAGCAAAGCATTGGATTGATGATACAGATCGCATTTCAATTCTCAATCAAGCTACAGAAGTAATTAATTTTTGGCAAGAATTGAAAAACCAAGGAAAGCGTGTCTCTATGATGGATGCTCAAACCAAGTTTCCTAACATTGTGTTTAGTGGTAGCAATTAACTAACAACATATCAGATAGAAATAAGAAGTTGCTTAGTCCTTCTCTAAAGAGCAGGGCTATTTTGAAGTGGGGGAGAGGGGGAATCATTGAAACCAGCAAACCTGGTCACTGAAATGACCCTAGAAAGGCTTAAAACTCAGTCATCGCTTACTTCCCACTTCTTATGCTTTGCGTAGCGCTATACCAAAATTTCTCACCCAAAATGTGGTCGCCAAGGCTGAAACCATTATCGGAGCAGAATTTGAATCACCCTTCTAAACTGGCATTTACCTAATAGTTTAGCTCGAAGAACTGGATTTGGTATGGGGGGCTAAAGCCCAACAACACTTTAACTTAGATTGTTAATCTGTAACCAGTTGATGTCAAGGCGTGAAGATGGTAGCAGTGAAGTTTCAGGACAGGTTTGATTGGCAAAGTCACATTTAAAGAGATGCTGTTTTTGCCAAGTAAGGGGAATTTCTAATAAGTCTCTCGCTCCTGTAATGCCTAAACCAATAAAAAAGAGCAGGGCGATGCAATTTGAAACAATATGGGCATAACGCCAACGATTTTTTCGATCTTGATAGATATCTGGAATCGTCGCTAGAGACAGAATCATTAAAAAAGCGGCGACTATACCATAGTAATAGTGGGACCAGTACCATTGGGGTGTATTGCGCCAGACACCATCTTGTACACCTAACAGGACTAATCCCATTCCTGTTAGTGTAGCTAAAATAGCCCGCCAGTAGGTTGTTCGAGCTTTATAGAGAAAGAAAAGGGAAGCAATAGTGCCAATCAACACCAGAATCACGAAGATAACGGAAAATGTCTCTAAAGTTCCCTCTTTAGCTTGAGCAATAAAGCCTCCTCCCCCATAAGTCATCGCATAAGCGAGCGCAATTAATACGACACCGACAACTGAAGCAGCTAACCATTTACCTATATCTACATGAGAACGGCCAACAAGGGGAGGTATTTTTGTTTTTTGCCCTTTTTGGGCTTGGATTCGCCGTTGATAGGTTTGCCAGGCATAATTAACGACTATACCAATTAGGGGAAAGACAAACACAACCACTAAGGCCGGATGAATAAGCGACAGACCATCAACAAATGTCATAGGATAACTAGAGAGAAATCATCTTTATCTATGTTATAAGGTAGTTTTCTGAAAAGAATCTGAAGGAAGGCTGAATTTATCTTAGTTATTAGTTAAGCATTTGTTAATTTAACTCTTGCGTGAGGAATATTAGTACTGAGAGGATCAACTAAAAACTCATCTTTCTCGCCTCTAAATGATAGCTGACGGTAACAGACTTTAACAGACAAGAATGCTCTTATGAGTTATCATCCTATAGAGCATTGTCAATGAATTAATCAATTTTGACTGATATACACGAGAAAAAAACGCATGACTTATGATGAATTAGAGCGACTCTGGCGCACTCGCTTGGAAGAAGACGAACCAAAGCTGAATAAAAAAGATAAAGCTAGTATTATTCGCTGGCTATTGGGAGAAGATACAGAAAAATGGACAGAAATGTCTCCTGAAAAGTTTGCTGTGGTTGAGCAGGGGCTAGACTATCGTTATCGTATTTTGTGCCAGCGCTATCTACATACTCCTCCTAGTCAAGCTTATCGTAAGTTGATTAATCGTCTTGGTTCTCTGATAGTGTTACGCAGCAAAATTCAGACATGGGTTTCTCTGAGTCGCGATCGCCAACGAGCAGTGGCTGATGTCCTTCAGGAAGTAATCCAAGAGATGTTAAATAGCGATCGCAATATACAGAAACAAATGACATGGATCTCCCAATGTACCCAAGATGAGAGAATTCGCAATATTTTACTATTTACTGCCCTAGAAGAATATTGTTTACGGCCAATTCGTAATCAACCTTTACTTGCTTTTCGCTTTGTTAATTATCTCCGTCGTTCACAAAGAGGGGGAATGACTCAAGTTCCTCAACAACAGATGATTCGTATGATCTCTGAAGAAATTTCGGGGGATGAACCAGATTCTTCCTTTAGCTTATTAGACGATCAGGCAATTGAGTCTTATCAAGAGCGTCAAGTATGGGAAGAACAACAGATTTTACGCTCTAAAGTTCAAGGAGAGTTTAATAATTATTTGGGGGAAAAGTTAGGGGAAGAAGCACAACAATGGTTAGATCTATATTTACAAGGAAAGACACAAGATGAAATTTCTCAACTAATGAAAATACCCATTAAACAGGTGTATCGCCTACGGGAAAAGATTGGTTATCATGCGATCAAAGTCTTTGCGATCAAAAAGGAATTTGAATTAGTCGCCAATTGGTTAGGGATTTCTTTTGAGCGCTCCTTTGGTTTAACCTCTAGTCAATGGCAAGGTTTTTATAATAATTTAAACGATTCACAAAAGAAATTAATTGATTTGCTGACAGAAAAGAAAAAAGTTGAAGAAATTGCTAAGTCATTTAATTGGAAAAAAAGTCAAGTTTATAATGAATGGACTCAACTTTATCTGACAGCACAAAATTTGAGAAATGATTAATCTTCGTAGCTGATAATGCGATCACTTCCCATTTCTGATGCTTTTAAGCTGGCTTGCAATGCTCTGCGAGTTAACATCTCTATGGGTAAGGCAGCAGTGGGAATTTCAGTTGCCACTCCCATACTTAAAAGCGTATTTTGATCCCTCTCTTTAATCCCATTAAACAAAATTTCTGCTACTTTAACTGCCCCTTTACTATTGGTATTGGGTAAGACAATGGCAAAGGTATCATCTTTATAACGAGCTACTAAATCAGATGGTCGTCTAACCTGTTTAACGAGGGTTTGTGCTATTCTTTTAAGATAATGATTGGCTGATTCTTGGCCATGCTGCTTTTGATAATCTAGCCAGTTATCTAGGGTGCATAAAATCAGAGAAATGCTGGTTTGGTAACTATCAGCCCATAATAACCGTTCACGGCTTCCCTGTCGCCATTGTTGAGCGATATAGTCTTGGAAACGTTGAAGACTGGCTACTTGGGTGATGGAATCTACATAAGTATTCTTACTCAAGTCAGTTTCTACTTGTTGCTTAAGATAAATAATTGTTAGTTGATGCTCAATTCTAGCGATCGCTTCTTCAGGGGTGAGGGGAATACTAATATAATCAGCGCATCCTACTTTAAACAGCAGAGAAACCTCAATTGAAGGGTCATCAACAGGATATCCTAGAATAGGCACAGAAGATAGGTTTTCATTTTCTTTTAAAGTATTACATATAGACGGATCTTGGAAACAACCAAGGATAATAAGATGAGGAAGGGGAGAATCCAAAAAATTCCAGAGTTGTTGAGGATCAATTAGTTGAACATCATAGCCTTGTTTTGTTAATAATTTGTGTAAATTTTCTATTTCAGGAGAGTTTTCTCCAATAATAGAAAGATGATCGCTAGTCACGGAACTTTGATCGTTTGTCATAATAGTATTGGATACTGTATATACCTCAAATACAGAAATTTGAGAAAGATTTCTTGCCCTACTTTATCTTAGCAGTATTAAGATCCTGTTTCACAAAATCAGTATAATTAGTATAATTATTCATATTATAGTATCTGCTGTAACTTATTGACACGAAAAAAGGTTTTAAGCCTCCTCTTTCAAGTAGGATAAACATAAATAGCTATTTGTCACATGATTGATCAACTTATTGCTCTCATCCTCTTCTTTTTTATCTTCTTTCCTCAAAGTGTAACAGCGAGTAGTAAAGAGGAAAAGCTTTTTCAAACTAAAGCTAATTTTTTCATTAATCAGTTAGCCAAAGAAAAAAAAGTTCCCCGACAAGGCGATTTTGAAAAATATGTTTTCCCTGCTGCGCTCGCTCATCTGGAAAAATCAAGTAATGATGAGTGGGCAATACAAAAAATATTAGACTTTACTAATAGAGATCCTAACAGCTTTTTTAGTAATAGAGAATCCTTTGCAGCCCCTGGAATTACTCGTATTTTATACAAATACCCCAATCAACAAGCGGAACAACAATATCTAGATTTTATTTTTAATCCTCAGTTACTGCAAACAAATTATAATTTTTGGCAAGTAGGAGGAACAGAAAATCATGTTAATATGTTAAGAACCAGTGGCTATCTTTTAGCATTAAAAGCGCTTGATCAAAATAAACCAAATGCTATTGAACATCAAGAAAGACTTGAGAATTGGATGATTAACAAAGCGAAAGCGACTTATCAGGTGGGAACAGCAGAATGGGATTCTAGTACCTATACAGTCTATAACGTAATTGGTTGGCTTAATATCTATGATTTTGCTAAAGATCCAAAAATCAAAAAAATCGCTCAAGCAATGCTTGATTATTATGCAGCAGTGATGGCTTTAAAATATAGTTATGGGGTTTATGGAGGAAGTGAGCAAAGAGGAGGAGGAGGAATTCAAAGTTTTAAAACACCTACTGATTATTTAGGTTGGCTTTGGTTTAGTGAATATATTCCTAACACTGAATCTTTTGTTAAATGGCCAAGTTATTTACCAACAATTCACGCTGCAACTAGCACTTATCGTCCCCCGCAAGAGGCCATTGAGCTTGCTAGGAAACAAGTTAATTATCCCGCTTATTATAACAATCTTAAAGCGCCTTATTCTTTATCTCGTTTAGACATTCCTGAATTTTTTTATATCAGTGATTCATATACATTAGGAAGTGCCATCATTGCTAGTGGGGAGCAAATTGTCAATTGGAAATTAGTCAGTTTCCCCCAGAATAATCAGCAAGCCTTAGTAATCACAGGAAGTAATTCTTTTTATAAAGGGCAAAAAAATGGGGTAGGGAAAACCAAGTTTGATCAATATATTCAATATCAAAATATGTTACTACAAATGACTTCTATGCCAACAGAAGTTAGAGCAGATTTTAATCGTCAACAACTAAGAGGGGTAATTCATAATATCTTAGACAAAATTCGTTGTGGTAATAGCTGCCAATATGTTTTACAAAATAAACTAAATCGTTTAATTGCTCCATCTATCTATCCCGTGAAGAAGATTGAAGGAGAATATCAAATTAGTAATTATATTTCTTGGCCAAGCAATGCAGAATTCGTGGAACAAGATAATATGTACTTTATTAAAGCGAATCAAACTTATTTAGCTATTTTCCCTTTAAGTCAAAATATTGTTCAAGGCAAAAATTCAAAAAATAAGAGAAATTATTTAGAATCAAGAGCAACTCTAGGTCAAAAAACAGGCTTTTTAATCGTCGCAGGAAATGAGTTAGAGTATGGAAATTTTGCTGATTTCCGAGCAGCAATCTTAGAACAATCTCAGCTAGATTTGACTGATCTTGATCAGGGAATTATTAACTATACGACTGTCAGTAATCAGGAGATCGAATTTGTTTCTCAATCTAATCAATCCTTACCTCAATTAATCGTTGATCAGCAGTTAATTGACTTTTCTGACAATAATGATATGTTATATAATGGTCCAAATTTAACCGTCAAAGATCGCATTTTAAGCCTTAAAGGTAAAACCTCTATCTATGAAGTTAATTATCAGGGGCAAATTCCGATTTTCAAGCGCTCTCAGTTATCTAATCTATCTGACTAGATTTATCCCTATAAATGAGCTTGTCTTAGGTCAATATTTTTCATTTTTACCCAAGATTGATTAAACTCAGCATTGGTTAAATTAGCATAATAAAATCTAGTTCCTAAATAAGCAGTTAATAGATGAGGAAGCTTAAGCAAAAAAGCAGAGCGAAGATTATTTTTGAGAGCCAATACACCTAACAAACAACTGATCATGATAATAGTTAAAGAGACAGCAAAATTTAAGATTTGAGCAAAAGCAAAGAAATTAGCTATCAAAAAGTTGGTGAAAAGAGGAATTAATAGAAATAATAATGAAGCCCAGATGCTTAACACACTACTTATTAAGCCGAAAACAGTTACGATGACAATAATGATTAAGCCAATAATGACCCCTGTTATGCCGCCAATCAGCGCTAAACTAAGACTAACAGGTAAGGTTATTTTACCGATAAATGCACCAATAATGATCCCTGTTAATCCCAGAATTAAGGGAATGGTTAGTAAGCTCAAACAGTTATTCTTAATTAAGTGAAAAGGAAAGATCAAAAATAGAAAACAATCAGCGATTAACAAGCATAATCCCAGAAGAATAGCTGTAAAATTGGTTGCAGAAAAGAGATACAATTGGCTAATCGTAACTACGAATAAACCAAAGCCCACCATAGCTAATAAACCACAGCAGAGCATTATTAATACAATTAAATGGCTTGATCTAATGCCAATTTTAACATCATGGAATTGACAGCCTTGTAGGTTAGCATAACTAAAGTTTGTCCCTTTGAGGGAACTGTTACTAAAATTAGCGCCTGTCAGTGTCTTTCCCTTAAAACATAAGCCATTAAGATTTAGTCCGCTAAAATTTCTCTCTCCTTGGGCATATTTAGCTAGGATTTGATCTGCTTTCATGATGCCAATTTATTCAGGATATAAAAACATTCCTTTGATCCCTTCTGGATCTAGAACAAAGCCTAAGCGCCGATAAAATTCTACCACTTGGGGATCGGCAAAAAGCGTAACATTACTAATATCATTGCTTTTGAGCTTACGAATCATATATTTCATTAACGCTTTACCAACACCCTGTTTTTGATATTTAGGATGAATCACCACATCCCAAATCGTAGCGTTAAAGGCATGATCGGAGGTCGCACGAGCAAATCCCATTAAGCGACGACGAGTTCCTCGAACTTCCCACACAGAGACGACGAGAAAACTGTGTTCGATGGCTTTTTTGACCTTGCGAAGGGGACGACGTGCCCACCCCACTGCATCACATAACTCTTCAAGTTCGTAAAGATCGATATTGCGATCTGTACTCAACAAAATTCGGTTGGTTTCAGCGACAGTATTTGTCACGTCGATAAATTCTCCATCAAAAGGGGTTGATGAGGGGCTAGGGGCTAATTCGGTGCTGTTAAACAATCGTTTCCAAAAAACCATGCTAAGGGGCGCTTAGGGGGGCCTTCTTATTTATACTAGATCTAGGCAGTCTTATTATCTGCTAGATGTGGACAAACGTAATCGGTTATTTTGGTTACGCTTACCCTATTGTACCGATTAAGTGGCTTCAAACAGGACATCATCTTAGAATATGCCAACCCTCACGATTTCGGGTGTTCCTCATCTTTATGAGTTCACTGTTCCCCCTAACCCCTCAACCCAACCCGTCCTTGTCTTTATACATGGATGGCTCTTAAGTTATCACTATTGGCAACCTTTAATTGAGCAATTATCAGAAAAATATCCCTGTTTGAGCTACGATTTACGAGGTTTTGGTCAATCACAACCGATTACGTCCGATCAAGACTCTTACTCCCTAGCCGACTACGCCAAAGACTTAAAAGACTTACTTCAACAATTAGATATTGATCAAGCTTGGTTAGTGGGTCATTCATTGGGGGGAAGTATCGCCCTTTGGGGAGCAGATAGTTTAGAAACCAAGGTAAAAGGAGTGATTGGGGTAAATATGGGGGGAGGAATTTATATCAAAGAAGAATTTGAGCGCTTTCGCAAGGCAGGTGAGCAAATTGTCAAGTTTCGCCCCCCTTGGCTGCCTTATGTTCCCCTACTAGATGTATTGTTTTCTCGGATGATGGTAGCAACCCCCATTCCTCTCCAGTGGGGAAAACAACGGGTCAAAGATTTTGCGATCGCTGATCAACGAGCGGCCTTAGGTTCATTATTAGATTCCACCACCGAATCTGAAGTTCATTCTCTCCCCCAATTAGTGAGTCGTCTTAAACAACCCGTCTATTTCTTTGCAGGACAGGAAGATCAGGTGATGGAATTAAAGTATGTACGCTATTTAGCGAGTTTTCATTGGCTTTTCGATTATCAGGGACTAAATATAGTGGAAGTGTCTAATTGTGGTCATTTTGCCATGCTGGAACAAACCGAGTTGTTAGCCGACAAAATTGATAAAATAGTAAGCAAGCACCCCTAAAATTATGCTAAAAGATAGGGTAAAATCGCTTAAAATAATGCTAAGGAGTTATCCCAAAAGGAGCAGCTTATGTTAGATCGCAAGATCCATAAAATTATCGCAGAGGATCGTATCGTAAGCATTTTCTTGCGGGATCAGCAGCGCTGGATTGATGAAGCTCGGATTGTCTCATTAGAGTTGGATCTCGTCACCATTCGCTATGAATGCGAAGAAGATGAAGAAATTAGCTTTTGGGAGGAAATGGTGAGGCTAGAAAGTATTGGCGCAATTAGCTACAAAACAGCTTCGGTTTCTCGTTACAATACCGATCTTCTCATTGCCGATGACTGTCCAGATGCAGAACAAATCTACCCCCGTTCCCCAGATAATAATCAGGATTGAGCGCTTTTGTCTGAATAGATAGATAGCTTTTGAGATTTCCTCGAACGATTGGCTTCTAACTCTTTCGAGATCGTTTTTTCTGAGTTTTTTCTCTAGGCTAAGATGTATTATGTTCTTTATTAATAAGATAAATTAGTATTTGATGTGAGATTTATTTTAAGTCAACACGCACAAGAAGAACTCATTAAGCGAAAAATTCCTATTTCTGTTCTTAGGTTGATTTTGGAACATCCCGAACAGATTATCGAAGAAGATGGATTGAAAGTTTATCAAGGAACATTTACGATAAATCATGATAAGATTTACTTGTTGAGGGCTTATATCAATGATTTAGTACAACCTCACAAAGTTGTTACAGTTTATTTTACTAGCAAACTTAAAAAATACAGGAGATTCGACAATGGAAGCTAAATATGATCCAGAAGTTGATGTACTAAGAATGAATTGGACTGAAGCAGAAATTGAAGAAAGCGACTCTATTAGTCCAGGTGTCATCTTGGATTATGATTCTCAAGGCAATGTAATTGGCATCGAGGTTTTAAATGCTTCAAAAAAAATCAAAAATTTGACTCCCAGCATGATTAGCGCTTCCACTACTGAGAGAATTTGAGCGATCGCAGAATCTTCTTCCAACTGAATCAACGGGATAGAAAGATAAAACGGAATAAAAACAGAAAATATTCAGCTTTCTGTAACAAAACTTAACTAAATGAGTCAATCTGAGTAATTGTCAGCAATCTCGGTTAAAGAGAAGAAGGAAGGCATTACTCTTGATAGGATATGTTATTCTTAGGATTAGTGCTAGTTATCATAAACAACACTACCTATCCTCTAAAATCCATTCTTATTGTTTACGCTCAAGAAGGTTTTAGCACTTAAAGTAACTGATTGTCCAACTATGAAAAAAGACCTCACTCGATATCGCAATATAGGCATCTTCGCCCACGTAGATGCAGGAAAAACCACCACAACCGAAAGAATTCTTAAATTAACTGGAAAAATTCACAAACTTGGTGAGGTACATGAAGGGGAGGCCACCACAGACTTCATGGAACAAGAACAAGAGAGAGGAATTACGATTCAATCAGCCGCTACCAGTTGTTCTTGGAAAGATTATCAATTCAATATTATTGACACCCCTGGCCACGTTGACTTCACCATTGAGGTGTATCGTTCCCTGAAGGTACTTGATGGCGGAATCGGCGTATTCTGTGGATCAGGTGGGGTAGAACCTCAATCAGAAACCAACTGGCGTTATGCGAACGAATCCAAAGTTGCTCGGATTATATATGTCAATAAACTTGACCGTACAGGTGCAGACTATTACAGTGTCGTCAAACAGGTCAAAGATATTCTAGCAGCAACTCCCTTAGTCATGGTGCTTCCCATTGGGATTGAAAACCAATTTAAAGGTGTGGTGGATCTACTCACCGAAAAAGCATGGGTTTGGGATGAGTCTGGCGATCCAGAAAAATATACCATCGAAGATGTTCCCGAAGATATGAAGGACGATGTGGCTACCTATCGGGAATTATTAATAGAAACCGCCGTCGAACAAGATGACGCAATCCTCGAAAAATACCTTGAAGGCGAAGAAGTTACCATCGAAGAACTTAAAGAATGTATCCGTAAAGGAACGATTAATCTGGACTTTTTCCCCACCTACTGTGGTTCTTCCTTCAAAAACAAAGGGGTTCAATTAGTTCTTGATGCAGTCATCGACTATTTACCCAACCCCACCGAAGTTAAACCTCAGCCTGAAGTTGACCTAGAAGGCCATGAAACGGGAGAATATGCCACTGTTGACCCCGAAAGACCTTTACGGGCGTTAGCGTTCAAAATTATGGACGATCGCTATGGTGCATTGACCTTTACTCGTATCTATTCTGGATACATTGAAAAAGGAATGACCATCCTTGATACTGCGACGGGTAAAAACGAACGAGTCGGTCGTATTGTGGAAATGCACGCAGACTCCCGCGAAGAGATTGAAATGGCGCAAGCAGGGGATATTGTTGCTTTAATTGGGATGAAAGGGGTGCAAACCGGACATACCCTCTGTGATCCCAAAAATCCTGCCACCTTAGAACCGATGGTCTTCCCAGATCCCGTAATTTCCATTGCGATCACACCTACCAAAAAAGGCGGTAGTGAGAAATTAGGGTTAGCCTTAAGCAAAATGGTACAAGAAGATCCCTCCTTCCGAGTGGAAACCGACCAAGAAAGCGGTGAAACCATTATTAAAGGAATGGGTGAATTGCACCTTGATATTAAAGTAGATATCCTCAAACGAACCCACGGGTTAGAAGTAGAAGTGGGTAAACCCCAAGTGGCTTATCGGGAGTCTATTACTAAGGTCATTGATGACAGCTACACCCACAAGAAACAATCTGGGGGGTCAGGTCAATTTGGTCGCATCGACTATACCATCGAACCTGGTGAACCTGGTAGCGGTTTCCAATTTGAATCCGAGATTAAAGGGGGAAATGTACCACGGGAATTTTGGCCTGCGGTTCAAAAAGGCTTTGCACAGAGTATTGACAAAGGGGTACTGGCAGGTTATCCCTTAGTTGACCTTAAAGTGACCCTCAAAGATGGCGCATTCCACCCCGTTGACTCTAGTGCGATCGCTTTTGAAATCGCAGCCAAATCAGGGTATCGTCAATCTATTCCTAAAGCGGGTCCCCAAATTCTTGAACCGATTATGAATGTGGATGTCTTTACTCCTGAAGATCATGTGGGGGATGTGATCGGCGATCTTAACCGTCGTCGGGGAATGATTAAATCCCAAAATGCGACACCAATGGGAGTTCGTATTAAAGCAGAAGTTCCCTTAAGTGAGATGTTTGGTTACATTGGTGATTTAAGAACTATGACTTCTGGTCGTGGTCAGTTCTCAATGGAATTCTCCCATTATTCTCCTTGTCCTAAGAATATTGCTGATGAGGTGATTAAGGAAGCTCAAGAGAGAGAATTAGTAGCGGCTAAATAAGCGCTTTTCTGTTTAACATTTAATTGAGATTTTCCCTTTACTCTCGTTACTGAGGTAAGGGGAAATTTTTTAACTATTAACTATTAACTATTAACTATACTACTCCCAATGAATTCCCATCAGTTTATCCAAGCAGAGTAAAAACAGTTGTGCATTAGGAATTTTACTATAATCAAAAGTATATTTACCCTTACCTGACCACCATGTCGCATCTTGATGAGTAAATCTGAAAATTCCTGAGTTCAAAGTTACTTCTTTAATATCTTCTCCTGTAATGCTTTGACTTTCTCCATTGCGCAGTGTAAATTCCATAAAATTATCACCGATTTTGACAGAAGCAGGATTTCCTGATGTTAAGGTAAATTCTATATGGCCTTGTTCTTCTAGCTGATCGGCCATAATATTTAACATATACTGATTCCATGCACCCTCGGCTGAAGCAGCAAAATACCATTCACTGTTAGCATCAGGAGATCCTTCTTCACTGCGATAAACTCCATATAAACTAAATTTCTTCTCATTTTTTTGAACCCATGAATAGTTATAATTTGTGTGGGTATAAAGTCCATTACTATAGTGACGAGTTTGCTCAACTAATAAGTTTTTAGCCTCTGCAAATAAGAGTAAACGGCGCTTTAACTTTTTCCCTTGATAACTAAATTCGGCAATTCCTTGCTCACCCACATAAGAACATTTAGGAAGAAATCGAGTTGACATATAGACAATAACACCACTAACAAATGCAACTGTGATCAGAATTAAAATGCGAAAAGCCAATAGAATAGATTCAGATAGTCCTGTCAGTTTAAAGATAATATCTGTTACCAGCGCTCCTACTATAACAGCCATAGCCATAAATAAAGCACGATATTCCCATGACAAAGCTTTCTGGGAAGTCAATAAACTACTTTCTGCTGAAATTACCCGTCCAATTTGAGGAGGAGGTGAGCGAAAAAAGTCCATAGTAGTGGGAATTGCTTCACCACAATGGCGCACAATATCTTGTGACGGAGACCATACTTTTCTTCTCATTAGCTTTCACTCCCTAACACTAATATCAATAGGAGTTTAGGAATAAAGAACTATAAACGATTAACTCAAAAAGTCATTCATTTTATAATAAAAATTTAATATTTTCATCCGTATTAATTCTTAATCCAGCCTCGTTCAAAAGCCCAATCGATTATCATGCGAGTCAGCAAAAAAGATAAGAGATTTTCCCCTAAAATTAAGCTTAATTCTCCCCAGTGATTGAGAATATCTGAAGTAGATTCTACAGGAACGAACCCTCGTACCAGCCCAAAAGCAAAAACAGCGCCCTCTTTTAGATGGGGATTATCTGTACCTTGCAGAATATAACGGTAAGTAATGGTAAATAAAGCGCCTGTGATCAATGAAATCGGCACTTTAATCCACCCATTCGGTATATATGACAGATTTGAGGCTAAATTAACTCGAAGTCCTTCAAGAAGTAGATAACTGAAGGTGAAAGCGATCGCACCTAAGATTCCTGCTTTAATTGATTCGAGTCTTTCTAAATCGGACATATATGAATTATGAATTATGAATTATAAATTATGAATTTGATTTTGGTGGAAAGTTAAGGGCTAAACCTGCCCTTACAACAATGAAATTGGAATTTCTTGTTAATTTCCCCCCTTCTCTCCCTTACCCCTATCTAAAATAAGGTTAGATCCTTACCCTTGTCAAATTGTATGTCAACTGCTCAAATCTTAGATGGGAAAGCCTTAGCGAAAAAAATTCAAACTGATTTACATGACTGGATTTTAGACTTGAAACCGCAAAAAGGACGAGCGCCTGGTTTGGCTGTCCTCATGGTTGGGGATAATCCCGCCAGTGCGGTATATGTGCGTAATAAAGAAAGAGCCTGTGAACGAGTTGGCATTAACTCCTATGGTCGTCATTTTCCTGCCGATACCTCCCAAGAAACTATTGAAGGCGTAATTAAAGACCTTAATCAGGATCCTAACGTAGATGGTATTCTCGTTCAACTTCCCCTTCCCTCCCATCTCGATGCAGTTAAACTCCTTCTTACCATTGATCCTGATAAAGATGTAGATGGTCTTCATCCTACCAATTTAGGGCGCTTAGTACGAGGAGAAGAAGGATTACGCAGTTGTACCCCTGCAGGTGTGATGAGATTATTAGATGAATATAAGATTGATATTTTCGGAAAACAGGCTGTTATTGTTGGTAGAAGTATTTTAGTTGGGAAACCCCAAGGCTTAATGTTACTAGAAAAAGACGCAACCATAACCATTGCCCATTCCTATAGCCAAAATTTAGCAGAAATCACCCGTCAAGCAGATATACTGGTGGTAGCTGTGGGAATACCGAAAATTATCACCGCCGATATGGTTAAATCAGGAGCAGTTGTGATTGATGTGGGAATTAATCGGATAGAAGATGGGACAAAAAAAGGAAAATTAGTCGGAGATGTAGATTATGAAGCGCTTTTACCCATTGCTAGTTATATCACCCCTGTGCCAGGAGGGGTAGGACCGATGACGGTTGCTTGGTTGTTACACAATACAGTGAGCAGTTATGCTGCTTCATGAAGTTGGTAAGGTTTAAGTGTTACCAATCTCCTCTCTTTCCTAAGAAGGGTACGTGACACGCTTTGTCTAGGTGGATTAAATTCTCAGGATCATCAAAAAAATGGGTTTGAAACCCCGTCGTTCTACGACGGCTTTACTATTAGAGTTTAACACTTCACAGAATAATGTGTTAGAATGTGAGCTATGGACAAAGCACATTCCTATCGATTTTACCCA
>JBFRWQ010000246.1:0-11501 GCA_051439665.1 Microcystaceae cyanobacterium
AACTGCAACAAGTTTGGTAGGTAGTTTGGCCATTTATTTAACTTTCCTTAAAATTTCTAGGGCTAAATCATTGAATTCTCTAGCAGCATCCGACTGAGGTTTAAAGTCAAGAACTGAGAGCGGATCAGGAATTTCGACACCATCAGAAACTGTCATTTTCTCAGAACATTTGGCTAGAGCCTCTCGCTCAAAAATGATTGTCTCCATCACCTCAAAGTCATAACGTTCCATGACAGTTTGCATACGCTTGGGTAGGGTAGATTGCCTGAATCTACTATTGGTTGAAATCTTAGTCGCCAGCACACCCAATAATTTAAGGGGAGATTTACCAATATTTCTACGAAATCCATTGACATTCTTAATTAATCCTCGCACATTTTTCAATCCCTGGTTAGCAAAAGGCTTGAGATCAGAGGGAATGATTAGATAATCTGCCGTAATCAGTCCAATTCTCGCATAGAGGTTTAAAGAGGGCGGGGTATCAATAATTGTAAAGTCGTAATCATTTTCTACTTCCCCCAGCTTTTGCCCAAGAACCATCCGACTATTATCCAAATCATTAAGATCACTCTCTGCACCCATGAGATCAATATGAGAAGGCACAACTTGGACGACAGGATCACAGAAAGTGGCGGGACGCACCACCTCTGACAGTGGAAATAATTCTTCATAGTGAAGAACATGTAAGATGTTAGAGTCTTTAATATCGTCATTGGCCTCATCATCGAATTTGACCAAACCAGTAGCAAAAGTTGTATTGGCTTGACTATCTAAATCAATAATCAAAACTCGCTTGCCCTGTTTGCTAAGAGCAGCCGCTAAATTAGTCACTGTGGTTGTTTTACCCACACCACCTTTGTTGTGATAAACCGCAATTGTTTTCATACGCTTTTCTCCTGTTAACCCCTGAATTGGCTGTGGCTCAATCAGAGACTGAGTTGAGTTAATTGGCTGTGGTTTTGTACCCAGATTTTCACGATAATTTGGCACAGTCTGCCCAGAATCAGGCAGTGAAGCGCTTAGTGATCGAGCATTAGAGATTGTGCTGTCTGACTCCTGTTGTCTTGGTTTAGCGCTCGGTGATTCACTGAAGGATACTGCATGACTCGTTGGAGCGCTTGTCCCTAGTTCACTGGGTTGTACCGTAGGTGAGTCGTTTAAGCGATCGCCAGTATCTCGTCCCTCACGATTCAGAGCATTAGAATGGCGCTCAATCGGAGACCTACGACCAATAAGCGCTTCATGTCCAATAATCTGCCTGATTTGATCTAATTTTATCTGAACTTCACCCCCTTTGCACTGAAAAACAAGTTCAATCTCTTGGCCTCGTCGCTCAAAAATCCTGAAATCTTTGCCATTAGTCAATAACCCATAGGGAGCGCTGAGACGGGTTAGGTACTTCTTGAGCTTGCTAACATGGGGAATAAGATTATTCCTTGGGCTTTTGGCTTCTACAACTAGACTAAGAGGGGAGTCTGGTCCTAGATTAATCGGCATTAATTGAGCAGCAAACACAATGAAATCCAAGCGCATATTGCCAAAGGTTATTTCTTGATTCCAGGTTTCTGGTGTGTAACCAAGAGCAGGGAGCAGATACTGAACAACAAATTTACTTTCGACTTCAGTTTCATTGCGACATTTTTCTGGATTGAAAAACTCTGGTTTGAAAGACATATCAGATTGTAAGCTTCGTATGAGGCTTCCCTAAAAAGCATAGTATGGACGACCCAGTATAATTGCCTAAAATTATGGCAATCCACTGTCATAGTCAAAGTATTTTTTTGACCACGAATTTAGTTAAATCAATTTTGACCTTTTGAAACCATCTCTAGATGGTTAAGTGTAATATCTCTCCCATTGATTAACAGTGGCAAAGGTGCTATCCAAAGGATGAGCAAACTTTTCCTTAATCATTAACAGTTAAGTCCGTAAGTTATGGATTAACTGGTTGATTTGCAGGTTAAGCAGTGGGTAATGTCATAACAGGTTAGGGAACACTCTCATCTTTTCAGCATATAGCTAATGTGATCAGGTGTAAAGTAAATGTAACAATTTTTTAAGGAAGTCTCACAATTTCGCTTAAATGAAATTGAGTATAGTGTTAAGATACAATCAAGCTGACAAGCAGAGGTAAAAACCAATGAATCAAGAACCAATTACTGTTACCTATTCCCTCGAACAAGTTTTGACTCAAATTACGCAAAAGCTGGATACAATGGAGGAAAAGTTTGACCGTAAATTTGAACAAATCGAAGAAAAGTTTGAGCAGCTAGAAGAAAAGTTTGACCGTAAATTTTAGCAACTAGAAGAAAAGTTTGACCGTAAGTTTGAGCAATTAGAAGAAAAATTTGATCAGAAGCTACAGCAAATTGAAGAACGCCTGACTAAGCTAGAAGTAGGACAAGCTCGCCTAGAAGAAGAAGTCAGTAGCATAAAAGAAGATATTAAAGAATTAAAAGGCTCATTGAAAGCACAAATTTGGACTCTCATTGGTGTGTTAATCACCGCAGTCGGTGGCTTTTTAGTAGCAGTAGGAAAGTTTGTGATCTCTGGAATGCCTTAACAAGCGCTCTTCTCTATACTAACATTGAATTGTCGGATGGGCTTTGCTCATTAAACTTAACCTTATCTATGATCTAATCAAGCTGATAAGCAGAGGTAAAAACCAATGAATCAAGAACCAATCACTGTTACCTATTCCCTCGAACAAGTTTTGACTCAAATTACGCAAAAGCTGGATACGATGGAGGAAAAGTTTGACCGTAAGTTTGAGCAATTAGAGGAAAAGTTTGACCGTAAATTTGAGCAACTAGAAGAAAAGTTTGACCGTAAGTTTGAGCAATTAGAAGAAAAATTTGACCGTAAGTTTGAGCAATTAGAAGAAAAGTTTGATCAGAAGCTACA
This sequence comes from Microcystaceae cyanobacterium, assembly GCA_051439665.1. GTDB lineage: Bacteria > Cyanobacteriota > Cyanobacteriia > Cyanobacteriales > Microcystaceae > JBGTGT01. The sequence continues at coordinate 2,905 of JBFRWQ010000246.1, forward strand.
GCAAATCGAAGAACGCCTGACTAAGCTAGAAGTAGGACAAGCTCGCCTAGAAGAAGAAGTCAGTAGTATAAAAGAAGATATTAAAGAATTAAAAGGATCATTGAAAGCACAAATTTGGACTCTCATTGGTGTATTAATCACCGCAGTGGGTGGCTTTTTAGTAGCAGTAGGAAAGTTTGTAATCTCTGGAATGCCTTAACAAGCGCTTTTCTCTATACTGACATTGAATTGTCGGATGAACTTTGCCCATTAAACTTAACTTGAGCTATGATCTAATCAAGCTGACAAGCAGAGGTAAAAACCAATGAATCAAGAACCAATCACTGTTACCTATTCCCTCGAACAAGTCTTCGATAAATAATAGATAAAATTTGATTAAGCGTGATGAGAAAAAAATATATTCTGAGAATCTTGATTCAGAGATTGCATGGTACTCTAACCCATTTGCTTAAAATCGTCTATAATAGATTGTTTGCCGAATAGAAAGTGTTTAGGAGACCTAACTTATGATACTTAACTTTTCCTTCAAACTGATTGCGGCAAAAGGAAGACTGATTTGTAAGTTTTCTTTATACAAAACCTATCGGGTCATAAGTACTGCCCCTATTGATGTTTTATGGCAAAAATTAATTAACTTAGCAGATGTATCTTGGCATCCCCTATTTTCTGAGACTAATGTACCATTAGGGTTAAGGGCTAAACCAGGTTTAATCTACCAAGCAGTTACTCGTCTAACACCGATTCCTGTTCGCTTGTTTGTGGAAAATGTACGTCCAGGGGAACTTCTCAGCCTTCGAGTTTTGGCTATTCCAGGGATGGAACAAAAGATTACTTACCGTATGGAATCAACCTTATGCGGGACTTATATTACCTATTCTGTTACGCTACGGGGATGGTTATCTCCTCTAATCTGGCTGTGGATTAAGCCCTATTCTATTCAGGTAGCTAAGGAACTCGCTCAAGCTGCTGAACAAACTGTTTAATGAATTATGAATTATAAATTATGAATTATAAATTATAAATTATGAATTATAAATTATGAATTAACTAAGGGCTAAAGCCCAACAACGCCCATGATATAGCAGTGCAAAATAAGATTTTTGACATTGATAAAGCTTGAAATAAACGTCATAGCTTACTTCTGCCTCCTACCTCCTACATAGCACTATAAACACTAAAAGAGGCCAATAATGACCTCCTCAGAAAAAGTTATAATTAGCCAACATTTAGGCGAGTCCGGTGTTTGTTCCAGGCTTCCCTGTCACTAACTCTACACTAACAATTGTTCCACCCATCTTTTGCATCCGTTGTTGTTCCTGAAACCAGTTATCGTAGGGAACTAACTTGGTGACATAGGTGTTTTGTAATTCTCTTTGCGTCCGAATACGGGTTTGGCTAGGAATACAAGCTGTAACTTTAAACATCCGCATGGGGTTCAGTTCTCCTTATCGTTAAAAATTTTGCTACTAAATTGGGCAATTTCATCAAATATTAGGGATTATGGGGGGAATCCCTCTACATAGCAAAGGTCGAGGGTCTTGAGCCCATACTAGATCATTAAAACTCATGGTTAACCTAATACCCAATAAGCTTTTAACAAGCTAGCACCCACTCTAGACGACTCGAACCTCTTAAAGGGCGACTTAGTTACCTAGATGATCTAGCTTAAGCCACTGCAAATATGGTCGAAGTAAACACCCATTTCTTTACCAGCGTCTGCACCAACGAGACCTGCAGTTACTTCTTTCATCGCTTGAATAGCTTGAACGGTAGAACCAATGGGTACACCTAAAGAGTTGTAGGTTTCTTTAAGTCCATTGAGTACCCGTTCGTCAAGAATAGAGGTATCACCTGCTAACATTGCGTAGGTGGAGTAGCGGAGATAGTAGTCGAGGTCACGAATACAAGCCGCATAACGACGGGTGGTGTACATATTTCCACCAGGACGGGTTACATCGGAGTAAAGAAGAGATTTAGCAACGGCTTCTTTAACAATAGTGGCTGCGTTAGCACTGATCACACTAGCTGCACGAACCCGAAGTTGTCCAGTAGCAAAGTAGGACTTGAGTTTGTCCATTGCTGTGCCGTCAAGGTATTTTCCTTGAACGTCAGCAGAGTTGATTACAGAGGTAATTGCGTCTTGCATAGTTTTGTTTCCTTAAATGATGCTTTAGTTGGAACTTTCGACAAATTGGTTGAAAGATTAAAAGGAGATCCAAACGGTCAACCCGATTAGGATAAAGCTCCGATCACATAATCGAAGTAAGAGCCAGCTTCAGACGCATCATCAGCAGACATTAAGCCAGTGGCAACTTCTTTCATGTCCCGTACACTTTGAGCAACGGCATCAATAGGAGTTCCCAAGGATTTGTACATTTCCCGTACACCGACTAAGCCGATTTCTTCAATGGGGGTAATATCACCTGCAACAACACCGTAGGTGATTAGACGAAGATAATAGTCCATGTCGCGAAGACAGGTGGCGGTCATTTCTTCACCGTAAGCATTTCCACCAGGGGAAACCACATCAGGGCGTTTTTGGAATAAGCGATCGCCTGCTTGCTTAACGATGCTTTCCCGTGCGCCAGTTAGGGTTTCAGCAATGCGTAAACGGCTTTCACCACTGGTTACAAATGCTTTGATTCTGTCTAATTCGCCAGGGCTCAGGTAACGAGCTTCTGCGTCAGCGTTCACGATTGACTTCGTGACTATACTCATCTATGGATTCCTCCGAAAACAATGAAAATGAGATGTAGATATTTTGACATCTTAAAACAAAAGGGGTTACTCTCAACGGCTTTCATCAAAATTTCTTTGACTGGGCTGTTTTCCTGTTGGATCTTGACTGGAAAATAAGCATATATTCTCAGTACCCTTGAGGATTTAAGCAACCTGACTAAACCATTCTCTGGTATGGCGTTCCCTTTCGTAATGTTTGCTTAATAGTTTTTAACAATTGACTCAGGATTTACCAGTTTCATATAACTGACATCAATGGACAAATCATTGTCCTTTTGCACAACTCCCCAAGAAGGAGATTTTTGTTTTCGAGGAATAATCGCCTCAATCTTGTAAGTATAGTTTTCTCCCCATAAAATTACTAAAAATTCTGCTAATTGCGTCCCTGCTAAGGCTTCATGTTTCTCATTAAACCCATAGGTATCCCGAATGAGCCAAGCTCTTTCATCTTGACTAGCCAAACATTGAAAGCGCCCCAATCCATAGGCGATTTCATTGGATCCCTGATAACCATCAACTTGACCATTTTTGTCGGCTGTTTGACAGAGGTTGTTCAACTCGCTATGTAAATAGGCGGGGATCGAATTAATTTCTTCTTTTCTGAGCAACCAATAGCCAAATAACTTAATATGCCAAGGAATGCCTACTGATAAATAGAGAATTGTGCCTATCATGCCCAAGGCACTTAACCCTAGCAGCCATTTAGCCCCTACTATTAATAATCTTCGTCCCCTTGCTCGCCATGTGTTGAGCTTTGGGTACTTTTGAACTTCAATTTTTTGTAGTCGAGTACTTAGGTCAATAGAGGGTCTTGATTTGGAATACCATTGTTTTTCTTGCCATCTTTTGGTGGGTTTCATGGAACTTGTCCTCACACGATGCTGTCATCAGTTTATTCTATCTGATGATTTTTGCTGTACAGGAAGGTTCACTTTTTGATACTTTACTATTTGAGACAAAATATGAAATTCTATTCAATGTGTCGTCAAAATACCTTTTAGGAGAACTTCAAAATGTCCATTGTCTTCCAAGTTGCCTTAGCTGCTCTAGTCTTCTTTTCCTTCGTTATGGTGGTTGGTGTCCCTGTAGCTTATGCTTCCCCCCAAAATTGGGATCAATCTAAGCCTTTGCTCTACTTAGGGTCAATCATCTGGGTTATACTCGTTCTAGTCGTTGCTGTTCTCAACTTTTTTGTTATCTAATTCTCGAATCAGGGATAGCAACGTTATTGTTGGCTGTCCCTTCTTTGTTACCAACCATTTTAAAAAATTATGACCGTTTTTGAGGGTAATTTTACCCAAGATCCTGAATCATTAAAATTTGCTCTTGTCATCGCCCGTTTTAACGATTTAGTCACCGATAAGCTCCTATCAGGTTGCCAAGATTGTTTAAAACGTCATGGAGTTGATCCCAATCCCGACGGAAATCAAGTAGATTATGTTTGGGTGCCTGGTAGCTTTGAAGTGGCTATGGTCGCTCGTCAATTGGCTTTATCAGGACGTTATCATGCGATTATTTGCTTGGGCGCAGTTATTCGTGGTCAAACACCTCATTTTGATTATGTAGCGTCTGAAGCAGCTAAAGGGATTGCTGCTGCGGGCTTTCAAACGGGTGTACCAATTGTCTTTGGCATTGTTACAACAGATACGATGCAGCAAGCCTTAGAAAGAGCAGGTATTAAGAGTAATCTAGGGTGGAATTATGCGATGAATGCCCTAGAAATGGCTAATTTAATGCGTCAACTCCGAGAATCAATTCCCAATCCCCCTACCTACCAAATTGCTGAAGGGTCATCTTTTCCTGTCTTACCTCAATCGGCTCCTTAAGGAATTTTTTAGAAAAAAGGTTGACAAACTGACCAACAATTTGACATACTGATAACAGCATTGAAAAGGTGCTTATGCGGGTATAGCTCAGTGGTAGAGCGTCACCTTGCCAAGGTGAATGTCGCGCGTTCGAATCGCGTTACCCGCTTAATAAGAGAAACCTACCAAATCTCTGATAAATCAAGATTGAAGTTAGGTAAAATATCCTCTCCTGAAACAGCGCTAGGATTGTTTAATATTTCAACTGTTTGATCCTGACGATAAATCTCCACCTGTTGCTGTTGACGATTGATTAACCATCCCAGTCTTGCACCATTGCTGATATATTCTTCCATTTTAACACGAGTTTTTGTCAGAGAATCGCTAGGAGACATCAATTCAACCACAAAATCAGGACATAAAGGGGCAAATTTTTCTCTTTCTGAGGGAGTTAAACCATTCCATCGCTCAATTGTGATCCAAGATGCGTCAGGAGAGCGCTCTGCACCATTAGGGAGAATAAACCCCCCTGAAGAATCAAATAATTTTCCTAGTTTATTTTGACGACTCCATGCCCGCAGTTGATAGGTTAATTCTGCGTTGCGAGCGCTTGTTTCGCTCCCCGTTGGTGGCATAATAATGACAGTTCCTGTGGCTGTACGCTCAAATCTCAAGTCACGGTTATTTTGACAAAGCTGAAAAAACTGTTCGTTGGTTAAGTCAATATTGAGCGTTAGAGGAGCAGGTAACGTGATAGTATCCATCTAGGTAAGCTCCCTTAATATTAATCAGTTTGAGGCGGGCAAAAAAGCCCACCTGACAAGTTTTCTTACCACTTCAAAAGATTAAACTGTTCCATATCAATGGTGTCACGATTGCGGTAAATTGCTAGAACAATTGCTAACCCAACCGCAGCTTCAGCCGCCGCTACGGTAATCACAAAGACAGTAAAAACCTGTCCTTTGATATTAGCAGGATCTAAAAAATTAGAAAAACCCACTAAGTTAAGGTTAACCGCATTAAGTAATAGTTCAATCGACATTAAAACTCGCACCGCATTACGACTGGTGACTAAGCCATAAATCCCGATACAGAATAAAGCTGCTGCTAAGATCAAACAGTATTGAAGTTGAATTTCCATTGATTCCTCAAAAATGATGTTAATAATTACTTCGTTTCTTCTGAAGAAATAACCGAGGCTAATTCACGAGGTTTTTCAGGTAAGGTTAAAGCAGTAGCGCTGGGTTCTTGTTGAAGCAGTTCAGGAATTATATCTCGACGTGCTAAGATAATTGCCCCAACCATTGCCATTAGAAGTAACACAGAAGCTACTTCAAACGGTAGCAGAAAATCGCTAAAGAAATGCTCTCCAATTTGCACAATCGTGCTTTGAACCGAATCGACGACAATTGCTTCTAAGCGCCAGGGCGTTACCAAAACCATTGTCGATAATAAGGCAAATAATCCCAAACAAACCAAAGCCGTTGAACCTTGACGAATCCAACGGTTAGGCAGTTTAGAAAAATCTTCTCGTTTATTCACTAACATGATAGCGAATAGAATTAAAACGTTGACTGCTCCCACATAGACTAAGATTTGAGCAGCAGCTACAAAATCAGCATTGAGCAAAATATAAATGCCCGAAATACTAATAAAAACGCCTCCTAGTAAAAAAGCAGAATAGACGATGTTATCTAATAACACCACGCCTAATGCTGCTGCAATTACCATTAAAGAAAGGAGGGCAAAGGAAACAAATTGTACCCCTTCTGCGATGTTCACGTTGTTTTTTTCTCCTAATTGTTAGCAAGTATCAGCAATACCAAGACAGAAAATTATTCTTTACTATCTTCAGTTCCTGCTGTCATGAGGTCTTCTGGTCTTTTTCCTGCTCGTTGACTTCCTTTGGGTAAATCATGGGGGTCCATAACTCCTTTAGGTAGATAACCTAATTCTCGTAGGGGCGTTACCATTGGATCTTGGGTGACTTTATAAGGTAAACGTCCCAACGCTACGTTATCGTAGTTTAATTCATGGCGATCATAAGCAGCGAGTTCATACTCTTCGGTCATGGATAGGCAATTGGTGGGGCAATATTCCACACAATTTCCACAGAAAATACAAACGCCAAAATCGATACTATAGTGTTTGAGTTCTTTCTTCTTCGCTGTTTTGTTAAATTCCCAATCCACAACAGGAAGGTTAATGGGGCAGACTCGAACACAAACCTCACAAGAAATACATTTATCAAATTCAAAGTGAATTCTACCCCGAAACCGCTCAGACGGAATCAGTTTTTCATAAGGGTACTGAACAGTCACAGGGCGACGACTCATGTGATCAAAGGTCACAGAGAGTCCTTGACCGATATATTTAGCTGCTTGTACTGTTTCCTTGGCGTAATCACCAACTTGTTTCAGGATATTGAACATAAGATTTAGTCATCCTTGGTTAAATTAACTGAAGTGGATCAAGTTATCCACCAAATGCGACGGGAAAGGTTAATTTTAGCGCTGCTGTAATTAAAAGGTTAGCTAAAGCAACGGGTAATAAAAACTTCCAGCCTAAATTAAGTAATTGGTCAATCCGCACACGGGGAACTGTCCAACGTAGTAAAACCGCAATAAAGACCAAGAAGTAGGCTTTTAAAACGGTCATAATGATACCAAGGGAAGCAGTAATTACTTGTAACCAAGCGGTGGTTTCACTCACCCCTAACCAACTCCCTAATCGATCTAAAGGAATGGGGAATTCCCAACCCCCTAGATAGAGGATAGCGAAAATTAAAGCAGACAATACAAGGTTAATGTAAGAGCCTACATAAAAAAGACCAAATTTCATCCCTGCGTATTCGGTTTGATAACCCGCCACTAATTCTTCTTCTGCTTCGGGTAAGTCAAAGGGAAGCCGTTCACATTCAGCTAAAGCAGCGATCCAAAAAACAAGGAAGCCAACAGGTTGTCGCCAAATATTCCAGCCTAAAATGCCATAACCTGACTGCTGCTGCACAATATCAATAGTACTGAGGCTATTAGACATCATAACAATTGCTAAAACGCATAAAGCAAGGGGGATTTCGTAGCTAATTGATTGTGCTGCGGCTCTGAGTCCCCCCAATAGGGAATACTTGTTATTAGAAGCGTAACCTGCCATTAGTAGGCCAATTGGTGCAATACTAGAAAGAGAAATCCAGAGGAAAATACCGACATTGAGGTCAGTTATCACTAGATTTTGCCCAAAGGGAACAATTAAATAGGAAACAAAGACAGGAAGTACCACTAAAACCGGTCCTAATGTAAATAACCAAGGATCAGCCTTGGCGGGTACAACATCTTCTTTGAGTACCAACTTCATACCATCAGCTACAGGTTGTAGGACACCAAGAGGACCTGCATATTCTGGACCAATACGCTGTTGGGCGGCGGCGGAAATCTTTCTTTCTAACCAAACTACCACCAAAACACCAACGGTTGCCCCAATAATCATTAAAAATGAGGGTAGAGGAATCCAAAGGGTTTTAGCTAACCCGATCGGAAGTCCCAAATCAGTGAGAGATTGAATGAAGCTGTCTTTGAGGTCGATTCCTGAAGTCATCTGAGTTATTAATTTTGAGGTAAGGTCTAATCACTGGATTAGATAGAGTTAAGCAGTTGTGACGCTATTTTAACAATGCCATCTCTTAGTATATCCATCTAGGAGACCAAATTAAACAGCTAACAATAAATCTGTTTGAATAATCACACCTTCTAAAAACCTATTAAAAACTTATAAAAACTTATAAGGTTAAGAGGATTGGGGCATCGGTGACTCCCCACTGAGGGTTCTATCTACAGAAGCTACTCATAAAGAAGCAGATTTGACCTTCCTTCCCCTTCGAGACTTAGTTTTAGTCTTTCTGGTTCGGGAAACTGCTAGGTGCGCTTGCGAATCCGCCGTAAGACGACAGTTCGGTCGCACCTCATGCAACACCTCAAGGACTTTGGCTTGTGTAAACATTTGGTGTCTAGATATCTTCTGCTCACTTAAAAGCTTACAGATTTTACCCCATAGACC
>JBFRWQ010000247.1:0-3900 GCA_051439665.1 Microcystaceae cyanobacterium
GCTCTATCTTCGATAGTGGGTATGCCTAATGGTCGCTTTTTGCCGTTGTTCTTAGGTATGTAAACCCTTCTAGTAGGACTGACTCGGAAGTCGTTGGTCATTGCTAGTTTATTAGCAAATTCCATCCTTGCTTTTGGGGTTTTGATTAATACCTTATCGATACCAGCAGTCTTACTTCCGCTATTCTGTTGGGTTACTCGTCTTACCGAAATAAGGACATTCGAGTAACTCTTAAGCATTAGTTTCTGTAAGTTGCGGACTTTCTTAAGGTCTTTTTCACGAGTTGCTTTAAAAATGCGTCGTCTCAGATTCCTTACAGAACGATTGACTGAATGCCATCTGATGTGATGCCAATCGTCATTGTCGTTTCTATATTCTAAGGTTACATTTGCGTTTGACCGCATCTAACTTTTCCCTCAAAATTAGGTTTCTTTACTTGGTCACTAAAGCTAACTATCACCAGTTAGAAGTCTGCACTCTTTCGAGTTGGGTATTGCCCTATCTGTCGGGTTATGAATTCCCCTTGTCTTTCGACTAACAGCATTCGCTTTCTCTAACCTCCTGCTTCCACTGGGGGATTCTGCTCACCTCACGGCTTGCTTACTTACTGCTAAGACCCCATTGGAGTTTTCCTGTTCTACATCTTTGAGATACGGAGACTTTAGGTTCTCACTCTACGCCGAGAGGTATTATGGTAATTCTTTTCTCCGTGTAAACAGCGAAGAAACCGACCTCTAACACTAACCCAAGTTATCTTTAACTGGTTAGCCTTAGATTAACGACGCTTCGGACATGAGTTCACTTTTGTTAACCTTGTTCTCCTTACCTTAGCCCTTTCCTATCTGGATAACTCAGATTCAGTCGGGACACTTGACCCTCTAGCTGTGAAACCCCACCGTTACCAGTGACGCTCCTTCGGGCAGGTAACACCTGAACTACTAGGTGTGAGTATTATACTCACTCGCTTGATGCAACATCAGTTCGCACGGATACAATATTTATTATAAGTAGGATTGGTCAGGTAAAGAAAATTCTATCATCACTATCTAAAAGCTACTGAGATATTCACCGAAAAATCTTAACCTGTGTCGTCATAGTCGCTTCAGTATTGGCAGGAATAACATGACCCGTAATAGGAGCAGTATATTTCGGAATAGCGCTGGCCGCAAGGGCAATATGGCGATCGCTTACCGCTAACCCATGAGTAGGATCATATCCTCTCCATCCTCCACCTGGTAAATAGACTTCTACCCAACCATGTAAGTCTAATTCAGTTTGATCGGGATCACCTTCTTGATAACCACTGACAAATCTTGCTCCTAAACCAATAGCACGACAGACTTCTATAAAAAGAATACTAAAATCTCGGCAAGATCCTTGCTGTTTTTTCCACGTTATTCCCGCAGAAAATGGTTCTCCCGTTTCTCTGGTTAAATATTGACAGTTTTGGTAAATTTTTTGATTCAAGGTAAAGAGAAAATCTAGGGTGTTATTTTGTACCTCATGTAAAATGTCGTTGGCTAATTCAACAGCAATGGGATCAATGATAGGATTATAAGGTTGTAAGTAGGGATGAAGACGAGAAATCACCGATGAAGGGTAATCAAAGGGTAATTGTAGCGCCCAAGGTTCGAGTTGGAAAGTAAAAGGATTGTCAATTAATGTTTCTACTTGAAAATCACTTTCGATCATTAATTTTCTGGTGGGTTGCTCAAACCAAATTTGCATGGCATCGTTCCCGTCTAGCTCCACTACTTGGGCAATATTAAGTGGCTTTGGCTCAATTTTCAGGGAATAATGGATTAAGCGCTGCCAACCGTTAGATCGGGGACGTAATCGCAAAACATGAGGCGATAACTTAGCTGATTGATTATAATGATAGACGGTTCGATGACTGATTTGATAAAGCATAATAATAGTTTTAATCACCCTCCAATTAATCTTAATGTAAGAATCTTGAAATTCTGCTGAACTCACTAATGACTTTAGATTCAATTATTGTTAGCGCTTTACAAATGCAGCAGATCGAGGAACGAATCTTTGCTGCAGGAATGCCAGTGGCTGCTTTAATGGAGAAAGTGGCTAATTTATGCGCTCAATGGCTAGAAAGTACCTATCCTGTTCATAAATACTCCCATGTTGGTTTCCTGATTGGACCTGGCCATAATGGGGGAGATGGGTTAGTGATCGCCAGAGAGTTACACCTCAAAGGGTATCAAGTCTCTATTTACTGCCCATTTGATAAATTAAAGGAATTAACGTCTCAACACGCCCAATATGCTCAAAATCTAGGGATTCCTTTTTCTAAAAGTATTCAATCTTTAGAAAATACCCACTTAATCATTGATGGCTTATTTGGCTTTAACCTAACTCGTCCCTTAAAGGGAGAACTCGCAGAAGCAGTAAATTCAGTAAATTTATGGCAAAAACCCACCGTTAGCATTGATATTCCTTCAGGACTGTACACGGATACAGGGGAAGTGTTAGGAGTAGCCATAAAAGCTACCCAAAGTCTCTGTTTAGGGTTATGGAAACTGGCTTATTTTCAAGATCAGGCTTTAGACTATTTAGGAAAGGTAACAAGAATTGATTTCGGTATTCCTACTGCTGATGTAATCTCTATTCTAGGTAATCCTGCTCCCATTCAACAAATTACCCCCACAATTGCTAAAAAAACCTTACCCATACCCCGTCCTCTTTTAACCCATAAGTACAAACAAGGCCATTTACTACTTATATGTGGTTCAAGTCGTTATGCAGGGGGCGCTATCCTCACTGGATTAGGTGCAAGATCAAGTGGTGTGGGAATGCTCTCTATCGCTGTTCCTGAGACATTAAAGCCCATTTTAGTTTCTCAGTTACCCGACGCTTTAATTATCGGTTGTCCAGAAACAGAGACGGGTGCGATCGCCCAATTACCGCCTCTTGCTGCTGACTTCTCCCAGTACAATATGATAGCCTGTGGACCAGGTTTAACCCTCGATGCAGCCCAGATTTTTCAATCGGTTTTAGATGCACCCTGTCCTTTAGTCTTAGACGCAGATGGGCTAAATTTATTAGCTAAGTTGCAAAAAATAGATCAATTAAAACAAAGAAATCATTACACCGTTTTAACACCCCATTTAGGTGAATTTAAGCGCTTATTCCCTCATATAGAAAATCCTCACCTAGATAGAATTCAAGCTGTAGAGATAGCTGCTAAAGAGAGTCAGGCCATTATTTTACTCAAAGGTGCAAGGACTGCGATCGCATCTCCTCAAGGACAAGTTTGGCTGATTCCTCAAAGTACGCCCGCTTTGGCCAGAGGAGGGAGTGGCGACGTTTTAACGGGCTTAATGGGGGGCTTACTCGCTCAATCTTCGGAAAACACCCCACAAGTCGTCGGGACTGCTGCATGGTGCCACGCACAAGCAGGTATTGTCGCTGCTAAGGAGCGCTCTGAGATGGGGGTAGATGCTCACACCTTGGCAAGCTACTTACCGGGTATTTTTTAAAACTGGGGTGCTAGGATTCGAACCCAGGAATGGCGAGACCAAAACCCGCTGCCTTACCGCTTGGCGACACCCCAATGTTCACACCTACATATCATAGCAGTTTTTAGGGAGAAAGTGTCAAGTTTTTTTGAGATATTTTTTTAATGTTTACTCAAAAAACGTTTTTAGGGTTAATTCCATTAAAATTGCGTCAGAGCAGGTTCTAAGTAACCTATTGCTGACGCAGGGGTAAATTATCTGAGGGTTTTATGGTTAAGGTCTTTATATTTGCCGACCTCGATTTAACTTACTAGACATTATTACTTAAATTTTTCTGATCGTTTTGTTTCTTAAGGTTAACTTAATATTTAGACTTATGAAAATTTGTCAGGTTTTATGAACTTATGTTGCGAGTGGTTCAGAGATA
>JBFRWQ010000248.1:0-2713 GCA_051439665.1 Microcystaceae cyanobacterium
AGGGCAAATATGGGAAGCATTAGGAAAGTCTGAGCAAGGCCAATCAGCCTATCAGAATTGTCTGCGTTATGCTTCGATTTATCGACCCGAAGAAGATGAATGGCTTCAATTAGCAAGAGAAAAATGCCAAAATGTCAATTGATCAACTGATACCAAATCTGGCCAAGAGATTGGGTATCAGGAATTGTTGTTGGGCTTTAGCCCTGAGCCCTTAACATTGGTGTTAACTTAGACGAGATAAGATTGCTGATGGGATTCCCCAACCCGCCCCGAACTCAAGTTCAGGGCTAATACGAAAAGTACATTAAAATGGACTGACATCTTCCCATTACTGGCTACAATTGCTAGTTTTGCTTAACCGAAGCTTGTTTTGATGGGGCTGCTAGATAGTGCCAACGGATGTGTACCTATGATCTAAACTATACAGCGATAGCATATATATTTCAAAAACTGACATAGACATAAAATCTTTGAACTAATCAAATGAACTCGTATCGTAAGGCTTGAGCGCAATTTTTAGTTTAAATGTATGGATAAGTTAAGTTATCAATTACTTCTGGCCAACCAAACAAGAAATGGTGTGAAAAATTTTTCCCCATCAACTAAAGGGTATTAATTCCTTTATAGGATATATAGCAAGTCTAATATAGCTCTACGCCAAGCTCGGTGTTTGACCATTGAAAACCTTTAATCCCTTTGACAGCAAGGGTTTTCATTATTCATTCTTCCTTCTTTGTTTAGCTATGGACGCTCTTATCCTATCGTTCGGATCGCCCAAGACAATGATAGCACTTAACATTGATTATCCTTTAATAATTGGCAAAATCACTAAACTTGAGGGTAAATGTTGGCTCAGAAGGGAATATCAATCTCATTATCTTCCTATCCACATTGGCCATGAAGTTTGTCAAGGAGATTTGATTAAACCTGACTCCAATGCCACTGTTATAATTAAATTTAAGCATAGCAATACTTTGTGGCGAGTGCCATCAGGAATTGAATCTGGTGTGATGAATGGTTATCCTCTTCCTCCCTTAATCATTGAATATTCATCTGAGCAATTCTTCTCTCCTCGCTAACTTTTTCCCAGACTCCAACCTATACTGATTTTAGAATTTCTTGCATTTCTTTTGTCGCTGCTTCCATAAACCTTAAGGGATCTTTTTCACTGGCTAAGGCTTGATTAAGATACTCTTGAAGAATCCTTGATAACTCTGGGTAATAAGGATTAGAAGGACGCAAGACAGAATTTTTTAAACTTTCTTCAAGCATCGGATAATAAGGATATTTCTTTAATAATTGTGGATCATTAAATAACACCTTACGACTGGGAATATATCCTAATAGTGCCATTTGACGCTGAGAAGAAAGACGAGTAAAAAACTGAATGGCTTTCCATGCTGCATCAGGATGTTTACTTTTTTTAGCAATTCCTAGTCCCCATCCCCCTTGACAACTCCAAAACTGCTTACTATTTTCAATCTTTGGCATCATCGTTACCCCTACCTTCCCATAAACGGGAGAATTGGGCTGATTAAGCCATTGCCAAGCTTGCCCCCAGTTTCGCATAAACACCACTTTACCTTCAAGAAATTTACGCCTTGTATCGCCTTCATCATCAGATAAAACAGACTTAGGAGATACCTGCTGCTTTATTAATTCTCTTAGTAATTCTATCGCTTTGATAGCAGGTTCTTGAGTTAAACCAATCTCTTGAGCATCATTTAACCAAAACCCTCCATATCCTTGTAAAATTTCGATAAACATAGCAATAGAACTTTCATACTGCCTACCTTGCCATAAATATCCTAATTTTTCCATTCCCTTATTTTTCAACTGACGATAAATGTTGCTCACATCAACAAAAGATTGAGGAGGAGAGACTCCCAGTTCATTTAATAAGTCCCTACGATAATATAAAACACTCACATCTGAGTGTAGGGGAATACGATATAATTTACCTTGATAAAGACTTCCTTGCCAATCTTTGTCTAAAAAAGCTTGAGCATATTGTTCTGACTCTGATTGATCTAAAAATGGATCTAGGTTTTGTAACCATCCTTGTTCAGCAAACTTAGCAATCCAAATTAAGTCTAAAAACACTAAATCATAGTATTTATTCTCTTGAAAATAATTAACATATTCTTTTTCTAATTCATTAGAAATTTTTGATCCTGTTGCTAATTCAATCTTAATTCTCTGATTTTCTTGCTCAAATTGTGCAATTAAAGGTTGCCAATAGCTCATATCTTCTTCACCAATTAATACAGTTAACGTGGTTGGAGATAGATAAGAATGAACAACAAAGATTAAGCAGGGGATCAGTAGAACTAATACAAATAATTTGAGTCGGCGACGGATTAGGTTTAGCATAGATAATCTTGTTATGTTTGGGTAAATTGATATTTTACAATAGGGAATGCTACCTCAGATCAGCGATCGCAGTCCGAGCCATCCCTGCAATGGCCTCATCTGTTGCTCTCGGAAGCTGATAATAGCTACCTCCTGCTTTCTGCGCCAATTCCTTCCCAAATCCCGTCGAAACAAACTTTTTCTCTGTATCAATCACCAATAGCTGCATTCCTGCCAGTCGAACTTTCCCCGCAATTTCTAGTAATTCCCCTTTAATATCGGGTTTTTCCCCTTCTGGTAAAGGTTCACCCAAAGATCGGGCTAGGGGAATATTACCCCGTCCATCGGTAATCGCTACAAT
>JBFRWQ010000249.1:0-2513 GCA_051439665.1 Microcystaceae cyanobacterium
TTTGTTCGCACGGGAAGACGTTTAGAACCGTCCGAAAAAGCAGGATTAGCGGGATTAACGGGAAGGGTAATGCGAACAGGTGGGACCAAAAATCATCCACCTCAAGAACTCAATGAAATGTTGGAACAACGGGCTGCTGCTGTAGAAAGTGGGATCTCTCAAGATGCAGGGGTTGTCAGCTTTAGCGGCCTAAGCAAAGATATTAAGGTTATTTTCCCTCTATTTGCTGATGTTGTCCGTTATCCTGCTTTTGATACACAACAACTGGCTTTAGCTAAAACGCAAACACAGGGCGCAATTGCTCGTCGTAACGATAATCCTAGTAGTATTGCGAGTCGGGAATTTCGTAAGCTGATTTATGGTGAAAATAGCCCCTATGCTCGTACTGTTGAATATGAAACCCTCAATAATATTACTCGTGATGATTTGAGCGCTTTTCATAATACCTATTTTCAACCCGATCAGATGATCTTAGGCATAACTGGGGATTTTGAGCGCTCTCAAATGAAAGAATTAATTGAGCAGTATTTTGGAAATTGGCAAGCTTCCCCTAATAAGGTGGCCTTAGATGCTCCTGCGATCGCTCAAAATTACCAGCAGGGTGTATTCATGGCTGATCAGCCCCAATCAACCCAAAGTAGCATTATATTAGGTCATTTAGGGGGTAAGCTCAATAGTCCTGACTATCCTGCATTGAGTGTCTTAAATGGAGTCTTAAATGGCTTTGCAGGGCGGCTATTTAATGAATTGCGATCACGCCAGGGGCTGGCCTATTCTGTATATGGTTCGTGGAGTCCAAATTATGATCATCCAGGGTTATTTGTTGCAGGTGGACAAACTCGTACTGAAACCACAGAGGATTTTATTGAAGCTTTATTAACAGAAATTGAACGAGTCCGTACCTCACCCATTACGGAGGAAGAATTAGCCTTTGCCAAAGATTCTATTCTCAATTCCTTTGTCTTCAAATTTGAAAATCCCAGTCAAACCTTAAGCCGTTTAATGCGTTATGAATATTTTGACTATCCTGAAGACTTTATTTTCCAATATCAAAAAGGCGTTAAGGACACCACAATTAAACAAGTGCAGCAAGCCGCCCAAAAATACCTTGAGCCGAGTAAAATTGTCACTTTAGTAGTGGGTAATGCTGAAGCGATCGAACCCTTACTCAGCGGCTTAGAGAAAGAGGTTAAACTGGTTGATATTTCTATTCCTACCCCCGAACAAAGCTGAATATCAGTTAATAGTTAATAGTTGATAGTGAATAGTTTAATTTATAGGTAGGTATATATAGATAAGTGTCATCAGAATCTTAATACCTACCTTTAATTCATAATTCATAATTCATAATTTACAATTCATAATTCATAATTTACAATTCATAATTCATAATTCATAATTTATTTTATATGAGCATAAATTGGCGAGAGCGCTTAAATATTTCACGGTTGGCGATTAAATACGCACGCCTAACTATCTGTTTTTGGATAGCTGTGGCTGTGGCGGGACTATTGGCCTTTAGTTCCTTACAATATGCACTGTTTCCTGATGTTACTTTCCCTGTTGTTATTATTAACACCCAAGCATCTGATTTAAGCTTAACTGAAACAGAAAAACAGATTACCCAACCCTTAGAAAATGCCTTAATAGTTTTAGACGAAACAGCCGATTTATATTCATCGACTTATCAAGGTCAATCTGTTATTAACGTAACATTTATTGGAGGAATTAAACTATCAGATGCCACCCAAGATGTGCAGAAAATTGTTGATCAGGTAAATCTGCCCAATAACTTAACACCGAAAGTGATTCCTTTTAATATTAGTGAATCTCCTGCGGTAAGTTATGCTTTAACTAGCGAGGAAAAGAACTTAGGGGAATTAGCTATGATTGCCCAGACTGATCTTTTACCCCAAATAGAAAAGGTATCAGGTGTCTTGCGAGTTGATTTATTAGGGGACGCAACTTATCGAGACTATGATAAGCAAACCCCTAGCCGAAATCCCCCTACCTTAGTAAGGTTTAATGGAGAAGATGTCATTGCTTTTCAGGTGATTAAACAAGCCAATGCAAACACCTTAGAAATTGTCCGTCAGGTTGAAAAAATTATCAATGATTTACAAGTTCAATTTCCTGAGATTGACTTTACCTTAGCAGAAACTCAAGCAGATTATATTCGTCAAGCCACCCAATCTACAATAGATGCTTTGATTTTAGCAATTATTCTAGCAATTCTAGTAATATATCCCTTTCTTCGTAATTTTGCTGCGACTGTCATTACTGCTTTAGCCATTCCTATCTCTTTACTAGGGACACTCATTGTGATGGCTTGGGCAGGATTTAACCTAGAAACCTTAACCTTATTGGCGTTAGCCTTAGTAATTGGCATTATTGTCGATGATGCAATTGTAGATGTGGAAAATATCGCTAGACATATCGATCAAGGGGAAAATTCCCGACAAGCAGCCATTAAGGGGACAGATGAAATTGGCTTGACAGTGGCTGCTTCTACC
>JBFRWQ010000250.1:0-3762 GCA_051439665.1 Microcystaceae cyanobacterium
AAGCGCTAGACTTCAACTAAATGATTCTTCTTCTTAGCAACAGATTCTGCTAAATTGTACAACATGGTTTTTGTCGTTGCTAAATCAACACAGGCATCTGTAATACTTTGTCCATAGACTAATTGACTTAAATCTTGGGAAATTGACTGTTTTCCTGCGACTAAATGACTTTCAATCATGACACCCATCAGATGGGGAAGTCCTTGTTTGACTTGCTGGGCTAAGTCTTCTAAAACAAGAGATTGACGGTTATGATCTTTTTGTGAGTTACCGTGACTACAATCTACCATCACCCGACAGGGTAGGTTTTTCCCTTGCAAAATCTGGGCAGCCGTCGCTAAACTGTCTTTATCGTAGTTTGTGCCTTTATTTCCCCCTCTTAAGACTAAATGACCATCTCTATTACCTGTAGTAGTCACAATACTGGCTAATCCCTCACAATTAATACCAAGGAAATGATGGGGCGCTTGGGCGGCTAACATAGCATTAATCGCTGAGTCTAAACTGCCATCTGTGCCATTTTTAAAGCCGACGGGCATGGATAAACCTGAAGCCATTTCACGGTGGGTTTGGCTTTCAGTAGTTCTTGCGCCAATAGCAGTCCAACTGATTAAATCAGCTAAATATTGAGGAATAACGGGGTCTAATAATTCAGTTGCGCAGGGAAGTCCTATTTCTCCTAAGTCCAATAGTAACTGACGGGCCCGTTGCAGTCCTGTATTAATATCATAACTGTGGTTAAGGTGGGGGTCATTAATCATACCTTTCCAGCCGATAGTGGTACGGGGTTTTTCAAAATAAACCCGCATGACAACTTCTAGTACGTCTTTCAATTCTTGGCGCAGAAAGATCAATTTTTCCCCATATTCATGGGCGGCCTTAACATCATGAATGGAACAGGGGCCAACAACCACAAGCAGGCGTTGATCTTTCCCTCGTAATATATTACTGATTCGTTGACGGGTTTCACTAACTAAGTTTCCCACTGTTTCAGTTAAGGGGAATTGATGGTGTAGGGTTTCTGGGGTTAAGAGGGGTCGAGTTTCAACAACGTGAAGGTCAAAGGTTTTAATCATGGGGATATGGGAGGAAGTAAGTCACCAATATGGCAGATTTTTCAGTTTTATACTCTAATTTTCAGACTCTGTTATTGATCATTATAGTTTTCGCTCGCAATATTTTAGGCAAAGAAAAACTTAATTTTCTGTGTAAGCTTTCTGTAGGTCTTTGATAGAGAAAATTGCCTTGAAGGGAATTCCTTTGGATTCATACAGCGCTTTACCTCCTTGTTCACGATCAACGATGGCAATAATTTGTGTTACGTCATATCCAGCATTTTGTAATCTTTCTACGGCTAAAAGCGCTGAGTTTCCTGTCGTAACCACATCTTCTAAGACGACTACTTTTGAGCCTTGGGTTAAAGTGGGTCCTTCAATATATGCCTGTGTTCCGTGACCTTTTGCTTCTTTCCGGATAATTAAAGCAGGAATTGGACGATTTTCGTAGGCAGAAACCACACTGACAGCCGTTACCATCGGGTCAGCCCCTAATGTTAACCCTGCAACGGCAGAAGTCCCTTCTGGTAACATAGAAAAGATTAATTGTCCTAATATTAATGCACCTTGGGCGGTGAGAGTAACTTGTTTTCCATTGATATAGTAGGAACTGCTTTGGCCAGAAGAGAGGATAAAATCGCCTTCTTTGTAAGCTAAATCGACTAAAAGCGTGAGTAAAGATTGGCGGAGTTCTGCTAAATTGGCATTAGTTAGCATAGAGCAAACAATAATAAGGGACTTATACGAAATTATACCAAATCAGACTTATATAACCTAGTTATAGGTAGAGATTGGGAAGTGTGGGAAGAGGGGGAAGTGTGGGGAGTGTGAAGAGAAGGGAATAATTGAAACCAGCAAAACTGATAACTGGGATATATAAAGCAAATTTGGTATTATCTAGCTAATCTCAATCATTGGTGAACTGTGGTACAGGCATCTTGCCTGTGACTATTTTGCCTGTGACAAGCTAGAAACTTGTGCTACGATTTAATCCCGATAGGCTAAAACAAAACGAGGATGGTTAGACATATCTTTTAAGCATTGTATTTGACTATAATTACCGTTTTTTTCCAATAAATGAACGACTTCTTCCCCTTGATCCATCATCATTTCAATTAACCATAACCCGCCCGATTTTAAGTATAAGGGAGACTGGTCAACAAGATAGCGAATAGCATCTAACCCATCTTGTCCCCCATCTAAGGCTAATTTAGGTTCATGATTGGCTACTTCGGGCTGAAGGTTAGGGATTAAATGACTGGGAATATAGGGAGGATTTGACACCATCCCACTCACCTTCCCTTGAACAAAAGATAACGGCGACCACCAAGATCCTTGATAAAATTGAATACGATGCTGATAGTTTAAGTTATTAACATTTTCTTGGGCAATTTTCAAGGCTTCTGCGCTAATATCAACCCCATAAACCTGAGACTGGGGAAAAGCGGCGGCTAACCCAATAGCAATCGCTCCACTCCCTGCTCCCAAATCCACCCATATTTCTGCATTTTTTGGCATATTTCGCACCGCAATGTCAATAATTTCTTCTGTTTCTGGCCGAGGAATTAAGACAGCAGGGGAGACTTTTAAAGCAAAATCTCGCCAAGGTGCAGTTTCTACCAGATATTGTAAAGGAACATGATCCTGTCGGCGACGTTGCCAAAGAGAGGAGAGTTGAGAAAGGGAGTATTTTAGGGGAATTTCTGTTAACGTTTCATAAGATCCAAGTTTTAAACTAAGGCGATCTAAATTAGAGACTGCTAATAATAACCAATCAACCTCTTCAGGAGATAGGTTAGCGCTATGGGCATCAGCGATCGCTTGTTTGCGCCATTGTGCTAATTTTGGACCCGACACTTGATCAGAAAACATAATATTGATTGTTTTGTACAATTAAATAAAATCAAGGTTTAAGTTTGCTTATGCTCATTACCATTAGTGAAGATACTTTAACTTTATCATCAGGTGATGGGGTTATTTTTCCTGATCAGACTTGGCAAGATTATGAACAACTGCTTAAGCTACGTCAAGAAAAATCAATTCCTAAACTATCGTTTAATTCAAATACTCAAGAAATTCGTCTGATGTCTCCTTTACCCAGTCATGGAAATCGCATTGATACTCTCAGAGATCTAGTCAAAGCACTTTTACGCCAAAACCAACAAGACTGGCAATGTTTTGACCCTATTACCTTAAAGATACCACCCCAAGTAGGGGTAGAACCTGATACCTGCTTTTATATTCAAAATAGACAAGCAATCTTAGGCAAAGAAAGAATTAATTTAACCATCGATCCACCTCCTGATTTAGCCCTTGAAGTTTATCTTACCTCAATCACGGATATAGGCGCTTATGAAGCGCTTAAAGTCCCTGAATTATGGATTTATCGTCAAGGAGTCTTGAAAATTTATCTGTTAGAGGGGGATAGTTATCAAGAAAGTTCAATTAGTCGTTTATTTCCGGCAATTGATGTTCAGAACATTATACCTAGATATGTTGAATTAGGATGGAATGAGGGATCAAGTGTTGCTTTACGTCAGTTTGAAAGAGATTAGTAGTAAAATTTAATTTTTAGATTATACTGAAAAGAGAACAATTAGGAGAATTACACAATGTCAACTATAACCGAAAATGACCTTAAACGATTAGAAGATTTAATTATTGCTTCTCGTGAAGAAAGTCGTCAGCGATTTACGATGCTAGAACA
>JBFRWQ010000251.1:0-6166 GCA_051439665.1 Microcystaceae cyanobacterium
GCCCTCCCTCTTCTCTTATGGATTTTTCTGCTAGTCTTAAACCCTTGGCCCCGCCCCTGTGGGTAAAATCAGAGATTCAATCGAGCTTAGAGTCTTTAACTGCATATCCTAGTCCTGACTATGGCTCCCTCAGAGCAGCTTTAGGACAATGGCATCAATTGTCCCCTGATTGGATCTTGCCCGGCAATGGGGCCGCTGAATTACTGACCTGGGCAGCTTGGGAACTTTCCCAATGTCCAGTCACTTATTTACTTACTCCTGCGTTTGGTGACTATCAACGAGCGCTAAGGACATTCGGGGCTAAGGTTCATCTCTGTCCGTTACACTACTCCCCTGAAAGTTTAATCTGTGATGGGGATACTCTTTTTTCTCAAGGACAAGATGGGGGCGTTATTATTAATCATCCTCATAATCCGACGGGCAAGAAATTTAGTACAGCACAATTGCTCAAAATACTAGAGCGCTTTTCGTTGGTGGTGGTGGATGAAGCTTTTATGGATTTTCTGCCCCCCCAAGAGCAATCCAGTTTAATTGAAGAGATTGAAAATTATCCCAATTTAGTGATTTTGCGATCGCTGACCAAGTTTTACCGTATTCCTGGACTACGGTTAGGATACGCAATTTCCCATCCTGAGCGCTTAAACCAATGGCAAGCCTTACGAGATCCCTGGCCAGTCAATAGTGTAGCCATGCAAATTGGTGAAAAAGTTCCCCAGGATAGCGCTTTTGCCCAACAAACATGGGATTGGCTAGTTCCGACTAGAGAGGAATTGTATCAGGGATTAGCATCGTTGGTGGGATTAACCCCCTATCAAGGTGTCGCTAACTTCTTGCTAGTAGAAACTCAGTGTTCTGCTGTCGCCCTGCAAGAAAGATTATTGAAAGATTACCAAATTTTGATCCGAGATTGTCTTAGTTTTCCAGAGTTGAGCGATCGCTTTTTCCGCATTGCCGTCCGAACGGCTACCGATAATCAGTATTTATTAAGGGCATTAGATAATATTTTGGCAGTACCTGATCCCTCTTAACCCATAACTCAATTTAGTTATTAAAGAACAATTCTTTTTCCAGAACGTGCTATGCTAGATCGTTGAATTGGAAACCATACATAAATCTATCGAAAGGAGGCAATTATTTCCGAACCGCTAAAACTGACCGTGAGTTTACGAGGAACTCATGAAGTTAGTAAAAAACACCAGATTTTTCGCTTGACTGGCCTACTTGATGCTTTTTCTGAACCCACATTCCGTAAGGAAATCAGCCGCTTAATTGAAGAAGGACCGAAAAATGTGATCCTAGACCTCTCTCATATTGATTTTTTGGATAGTTCTGGATTAGGGGCTTTAGTTCAATTGGTAAAACAAGCACAAAATGCCAAAGGCAGTCTGCAAGTCGTAACCAATCCTCGTGTGACTCAAACCGTTAAGCTAGTTCGTCTAGAGAAATTTTTGTCCCTGCAAAAGTCTTTAGATGATGCCCTTGCCAATCTGAAATCTAAATAGTCTAGATAATTGATTCAATGTTCAATTAACGTGCCAAATTATGATGTGCTAGATTATAACTCTACGGAGCAAAACTCCCAGTGTTTTGAGTTAAAGTTACCGATTCACTGGGATTCCACCCTTAAGGTCTCTCAGATGTCCCCTAATGCTCTTGCTTATTTAGGGGATGCCGTTTATGAATTGTGGATTAGAACAGTATATTTATTGCCGCCTAAACGTATTTCTGACTATCATCAAAAAGTAGTTAGTCAAGTTCGAGCCGAAAGTCAAGCAGAATGCCTTAAAAGCCTTTATCCTCATTTAAGTGAATCGGAAAAGGAAATTGTGCGACGGGGGAGGAATGCTGTTACCAGTAAGCCTAAGCGTCTCTCTGGGAGTGTTTATCAACAGGCTACCAGCTTAGAAACCCTTATTGGCTATCTTTACTTGCAAGATCCCCAGAGGTTAATGGAGTTATTAGCTAAAATTTCCTTAGAGTCCAATGGTACAAGCTGAAGCAAAAATACTAACCTTAGACGAGTTTCTCAGACAACCGGAGACAAAACCGGCCAGTGAGTACGTTGATGGAAAAATTAGTCAGAAACATAAGCCCCAAGGTAAACATAGTCGTCTTCAAGAAGAACTGACATTCACAATTAATTGTCAAGTCAAACCGACAAAAATTGCTTGTGCATTTCCTGAGTTGCGATGTACTTTTGGAGGGCGATCTACAGTACCAGATATTTCAGTCTTTGTTTGGAATCGAATCCCCTGTGATCAAAATGGAGAAATTGCCAATATATTTTCTTTAGCTCCCGATTGGACGATTGAAATACTATCTCCTGCTCAAAGCCATACGAAAGTGGTCAAAAATATTGTACATTGTCTGAGATATGGCTCAGAAATAGGTTGGTTGCTCGATCCAGATGAAAAAACTGTCTTAGTTTATTATCCCCAACAAGAAGTTGCCATCTTTGATCAGCCTGAGATATTACTTCCAGTTCCATCTTTTGTTGAGTCGTTAAATCTTACTGTTGATAATTTGTTTTCTATGCTATTGCTGTGATTAAAGATTAATTACCAAAAGTTTTGTAAAATTCAAATGGCTATCATTATTCTGCTTTTAGGAGTTTAGTCCATGTCAGATGTCAACGGTGTCATGATGCAATACTTCCATTGGTATGTTGATCCCAATCTCATGCTTTGGAATCAAGTTAAAGATGAAGCAAAAAATCTAGCTGATGCTGGTTTTACTGCTCTATGGCTACCCCCGGCTTATAAATGTGCTAATGGAACTTATGATGTGGGATATGCAGTATATGATATGTATGACTTGGGAGAATTTGACCAAAAGGGGACAGTTCGTACTAAATACGGCACAAAAGAGGAATATATAGACGCAATTAACGCTTTACAGTCCTTTGGCATTCAGGTTTATGGCGATGTGGTACTCAATCACAAAATTGGGGCGGATGAAAAGGAGATAGCTAAAGCAACCCCCTTTGACCGATATAATCGTACCTTTGCTAAAGGAGGACTCAGAGATATCGAAGCTTGGACGAAATTTTACTTTCCAGGACGCAATGGGGAATACTCTGAGTTTATATGGGGCTGGCAGGATTTTGACGCAGTAGATTATGATGCCAGAACAGGTGATACTAGCTCCATTTATGTTTTTAAAGGAAAAAGATTAGAGGACTATGTATCTCTAGAATTCGGCAATTATGACTACTTGATGGGAGCAGATCTGGATTTTGATCGTGAACGAGTCCGACAAGAAGCGATTAATTGGGGAAAATGGTATTTAGATATAACTAAGGCTGATGGATTTCGATTAGATGCGATCAAACATATTTCTACTTGGTTTTTCCGTGAGTGGTTAGATGAGATGCGAAGTCATGCAGGGAAAGATTTATTTGTGGTTGGGGAATATTGGGTCAATAACAAAGGACTTTTACATTGGTATCTCGATCAATTGGCGGACAAAATGAGCGTTTTTGATGTACCGATTCATTATAATTTCCACCAAGCCAGTCGTTTGGGAGGAAACTATGATCTGCGCAATATTCTTAATGGAACTTTAATGAAGGAGCGCTCATGGAGTGCGGTAACATTAGTTGATAATCATGATTCCCAACCCTTACAAGCGCTAGAATCTCCAGTTGAAGACTGGTTTAAGCCCCTAGCTTATGCTATTATCCTTCTTCGTCGAGAAGGCTATCCTTGTGTCTTTTATGCCGATTATTACGGAGCAGAATATGAAGATCGAGGCAGGGATGGTAATACTTACAAAATTTATTTAACTTCTCATCGTTGGATCATTGATAAGTTACTTTATGCTCGTAAACATTATGCCTATGGCGCACAATACGATTATTTTGACCACTTTAATACGATTGGCTGGACTCGCATTGGTAACAGTGAACATCCTCAAGCAATGGCTGTCATTATGAGTGATGGTGCGGCGGGATCAAAATGGATGGAAGTTCGCAAGCCAAATACTAAGTTTGTTGATCTGACTGAACATATTAAAGATCCTATTTATACCAATGAATGGGGATGGGCAGAATTTCGCTGTAATGGGGGATCTGTCTCAGTTTGGGTAGAAGAATAAGATAACCTGAGTTCAGGGGTGCAGACGTTCATTCCACCTCCTGAACTGCTAATTAGGGCTTGCTGAATAAGTATTTAGGTAGGTAAACATAGGATAACATTAGGAAAAACGATTTAATAGATTACTAATGCACAAATGTGATAATTTCCTTCCTAAAAAATACTGTCGTCTAGACAGTGCCGAAAGATTACGCCATTGCTCATAGGCAGGAATAGATATTTCTGTTAAAAAATGTTTCCACCGCTCTGTGATCACTTCTGGTTGTACCTCTTTAGCCCTTTCCTTCCCATTCTCTATCATCGCTTGATATAAATCAGGGTTATCTTTCAATCGTTTAACAGCTTGGAGCAGTTCCTCATAGCTGGTTACTTCAATATAGTCAAGTTCACTTTTTCTCTCTGACTGGAAAGCTTTTTCTGGTCCAACAATGGCTGGGACATTAGCTATCCAAGCATTATACAATTTTGACGCAGGTTTCCAAGAATAAGTGTGTTCAGCATTAAATTTACGAATTGCAATAACTAGGTCAACTGAGCTATAATCATGCCATTGTTCATTGTCAGTTTTGGGACACCAATTTAGTCCCATTTCTGCTAGGCTTTGTTTCCATTCAGGCTGTCGAAACTCACGAGCTAAATTACGATGAATGCCGAAAAAACTGACATTTTCTATCTGTTTTCCTCTAGATGAATCACGAGAGATTATATTGGGTTGTGGCCAATGAGGCATAAAGTAACGTTGATTTGGTAATATATATCTCTTTTCCGCAAAAGACTGAATATATAGAGGGGGCAATTTTAATTCTGCTTTATTTTGAACCACACACAATTGTGCATAAGGATGTGGATTCTCATCGGCTTTGATTGAAACAAAAAGTAGATCTGAGCCAGGTTGAAACATCAGAGGAATTGATGGACGATGTCCCAGAACAATCCCTTCTTTCGGGAGACTATCTACAATCTGACAAGGAAAATTAACTTTTCTTAGATAAATATAGGTTTGGAGAATCCAAGCTTCTAGTCCATTAAAACTTTGCCATTTAATGACATCACTGGTTAGATCATAATCTTTTAGATTAGGTAGATAAAAACTGATCAATGGGTTATTTTGCATAAGAATAAACTTAAGTATTATTATCAGTATTTAACCATTTGTGAGAAATTACATCCCATCTTTCTGGTTTTGCTAATTCAGTAAAATAATTACTAAGTAGTTTCAATGAAGCTACTTAAGTTTTTGAAGAAAACAAGTAACTTATAATACAAAAATAGCAAGAGCATTTGAGCAAATACTATTCATCATCCAAGAACAATAACACAATTTTAGTTATATGTTAAGGACATAGTAACGAAACTTCCCCAAGATATTTTTATCCCTCTAATTTGTGGCGATACCCAAGGATCTGCGTTGCGATACCCTTTATCTCTAACCTCCAACACATATTTGATGTAATTTGTCAATGCTTAACTTCTACAGAAATTAGTGCAGGATGAATTGCGGAGGGGGAACTTGATACAAACCAGTAACTTTATGCTAGGATAACTGATGATCAGTATAAGTCGGATTTAGTATTACAATCTATACCTGTTATTCGTAATTTATTATTTATGAGCTTATTACTGTTCTTTCTACGGCACGGACAAACAGCCTACAGTCACACAGGGGGTTATTGTGGGAAACCAGAAAATGATCCAGGTTTAACACCAGAAGGTATTGCAATGGCGCAATCTTTTGCCAAAATCTATTGTTCTCTTCATTGGAAAGCTGCTTTCGTCAGTCCCCTCTATCGTGCGATTCAAACCGCTAAACCCCTTTGTGAAATGATTGGTTTAGAAATGCAGATTAGAGAAGGATTACAGGAAGTGGGTTATGGAAAATGGGAGGGAATGCACCCGAAAGTGATTTCTCAACAGTACCATGATGAATATGTGCGCTGGCTAACTGATCCCGCTTGGAATGCGCCGCCACAAGGAGAAAGAGCCATTGATATTGCTCGTCGTGCGTCTAGGGTATTGGAAGAAATTGAACAAACCTATCCAGATGGTAATGTGTTAGTTGTCTCTCATAAGGC
>JBFRWQ010000252.1:0-4914 GCA_051439665.1 Microcystaceae cyanobacterium
CCACCGAACTTGCCCGTCGCCAAGGAAATATCTCCCAATCCTATCCTGTCTCTTTTCGGGGCAATCCTGCTACCCCTGCCTTTAATGCCACAGGTGTTAACTATCCGGCTAAACCTGCTGGTGTCCCTTTCTTTGATGCTGAACAGGCCTACAAACACTTCAAGGAATCTGTCCCCCCTGACCAACGAGAAGCCTTAATGTCAGAGATTATTATGGCTAAATTAACCCAACATCCCCATTTACGTCAAGCTATCACCAAAAACGGGGGTGTAAAGTGGCTTGAACAATGTGAACATACTGTTATAGGTAATATCTTCTGGGAAGGTAAAGGTAAGGGTTCAGGGTTTGTTCGGGCTTTAATGATAGGCTACGAACAATCTCTACAACAAGCCCGTACAGGAAAACCAGAGAATCCTTATCTCCTGGTTCCTTATATTGGGCATCAAAATCCTGCCAAAGAGAGACATCGGGTCAAAGACCGAGCAATGGCACAACAAGCTACTAAGTTTATTGGCTTTGTCCAAGAAGACTACGCTAAAGTCTCTTCTACCCAAGATTATCTCAATAACTGGAAAAAGTACGGGTTAGCTAATACGGGTAAATACACCTCTTCTGATGTGGTCATGGTGTCAGGTCACGGAGATTGGAACAGAAATGCCCAAGGGGAGCAAATCTCTCCTGAAATCTTACAAAACCTCTTTCAGGAAAAATATGCCCCTGAATTAGAGAAAGCGATCTCCGTCCAAGCTACTATTGTCGTCGGTAATGCGAGGGGGATGGATCAACTGATTCGAGGCTATTTACAAGAGAAGGGATATAACTTCACCAATCAACGAGGATTTGTCAAAGCGACGGCGGTTGCGCCTAAACAGGACACCAGAAAAGGAGAAAGTAGAAGACCAACTTACCCTCGTATTCAAATGGTTTTTCCCTTAAAGGGTTTTAGTCAACAATCCCCCAATCCTCTGACCAATGCACCCCTTAAAGGTAAGCCTAATCAAACAGGGGTCACTACCACTTTTGAGGCGATGCGAGGTCACGGACGGGTCCATACGACCCGTACCTTTAAAGGCGTTGATCCCTATACTGCATGGAAAGTAAAAGAAGGGGATTATGCGATCGCCTATTCAGGAAATCAAGAAATTCTCTGCAAAGTGGGCAAACAATATCCTATTACCCCTTATATGATTAATGACCCCCAATTTCGTCAAAAATGGGGCGAAATGGAAAAGCATCATCCTGATTTCTTACTGTCATACCATCAAGGCTATGAGCAGAAAGGAAATACTAATCACTATGGGATGTACTTAGAACCCATTGGGGACTACAAAAACGGTAAAGTCTATGATTTTGAGACAGGTAAGGAAATACAATTAGATTCGGATTTAGAGGACAAATTATCTCAACCCAATCAATCGCAAGCGAGTCAAGCCCCTACTCCTCAACCTAAACTTAATCTTTTCACCGCCGTCGCTTCTCACAATAATTATCAATCAATTGCTTATACCTTTGAAGATACGCTCCAACAATCTAGTTCAGAATTATTAGAAAATACCCCTTTACTTAAAGCTGAAGGCATGGCATTAGCTAAAGGATTACTACAAGCTAATCAATATGCTCAATCTAAAGGGGAAACAATCACCGTTGTTGTTAATACCAGTCGCTCTGACTTACAGAATTCTTACAAACAGCATAAAAACTGGTTTGACCAGAAATTTCCCCAGGTTCAGGTTGCATGGTCAATTATCTCGGAACATGACCCAAAATTACAAGCCACTCTAGAAGCTGCTCAAAAAGGATTACAGAATTTACATCGAGATGGGATGAGGAATCCTAAATCACATTCTCAAGATTTACAATGGAAAAACAGTCAACAGTTAATCCCCTCTTTAAAGGCTTTATATAAAACGGCAGAAGCTCACGGGAAAGTTAAATTTAATCCCCAAACCCAAGAACACATCTTGGATGGAAAACAATATAAATTAGTTCATAATTCAGAAACGATGACGACGGTTTTATTAGATAAACAACAAGGTAAGCAGTTACTTCATGCTCGTTATGATGAAACTCAAAAAGCAATTATTCCTTTACCTGTGAAACTGATTGACCCCACTCAACCTAATTGTACAGAAGAGGATGTTCAAAAATTCAATCAAGTCGTTGCTGATAGCTTGAAATATTTTCAAGGGCAAGAATCCCGTTCTCAACCCACCTCGGATTTGGCTCAATAATTGAGGTCAAGCTAACGCTTTTTGTTAAACAGTCTTTGCTCTTATGATTTAATTATGGAAATCATTGCTTGCCTCATTTTCTTGTCCGTTTTCTGTTTAAAAGATGGCAGAAGCTTGCCCCTAACACCTGAAAAGAAAAATAGAGTTAATTCCTAAGATTTAATATTGAGAGCTTGATTAAGCTCTTTTTTTTCTACTAGGAAAACTCCCACTCATTATTTTTAATCCAAGTTTTATCTAAGTTAAACTGAGAAGCGATCGCCTTTAAATATTGTCGATAAGCCTGTCTGTCTTTTTCTGTGGGATCATCCCCAAAGATTGCCCCTTTGCGCCAATTGACAGGGGGATGATGACCAAATCTTTGCTTAAATGCCCCATCACACCAGTTAAAGCTTTTATTATTTTGATAAGCTTCTCTAAGCAGCTTCTGATAAGCCTCATATTGCTGTTTTTGAGACTCTGGAATCAGCAGCTTCATCGGTGGGGGCATAATCGGGTCATACTTAACCGCAGGGAATTGATATTGACAATGGGGGCAAATTCTTAATCCTGCGGCCATGATGCCCTTACACTCAGGACAAGTTTTTTTAGGGGCTTCTCCTTTACTTTCCCCTGATTCCCCTGGGAAAATCGCCAAATCTTCTAGGGATAAATCTTCTAAAAAACCGAATTCTTGACCGTTAATTAACCCGACTGCATCTAACACAACACAATCTTGTTTCCCTGCGCTGATTCTTGCCCCTCTGCCAATTTGCTGATAATATTTGGCTCGTGAAGTGGTTAACCTAAATAAAATCACACAAGACACCTTCGGCACATCAAATCCTTCACTGAGCGCTTCACAGGAAGCTAAAACAGTAATTTCCTCTTGTTCTAGTTTAGAGTAGCTCTTTTCTCGCTGTTGAGCGCTCATGGTGCCATCCACCGCCGCCGCAGGAATGCCAGCTTCCCTGAAATGATGGGCAATATTATGGGCGTGTTCTATGTCAAGGGCAAAGGCAATGGTGGGTCGTTGGGGGGCTTTAATAAACCACTCTTTGACGATTTCTTGGATGTAATCGGGGTTATTTGCCTGTAATTTTTGTCCCCTTGTTTCATATTCCCCATTCTTTTCAATTTTTAAAGTTTTACGTTGTATTTTACCCACACTAAAGTAACTAAAAGGAGATAAAAAACCATCTCGGATTAGTTCTTGAGGTAAAGGGGCTAAATGCTTGTTTTGGTAATAATCCGCTAAACTTTCCCGTTTAGATCGTCGCCACGGAGTTGCGGTTAAGCCAATGATTTTTAAGGGAGGTTTCTGGGGGAGGGGGGGACAAAAATGTTGAGCAATAACAAACCAATTGGTAATATGGCACTCATCAAATAATACTTGGTCGTAATCCTGAATCAATGCCTGTAATTCTTCTTTTGACCAATGGGATAAGGTTTGCAGGGAAGCCACCTGAATCGGTAGCTCTAAATTGAGCTTGTATTTTGACCCAATCAGCCCAAAGGGAAGGTCAAAGCTTCGGAGTTTTTGGGCAGTTTGCTGTAATAAAGTAGCTCGATGCACCAAAAATAAACTTTTTTCTCCCCTTTGTTGGGCATTACTCATCAAAATAGTGGCAATAACCGTTTTGCCCGCCCCAGTTCCAGCGATTACCAATTGGCGCTCGCAGCTTGAACTTTCGAGTGCCTCGACAATTTGGCTCTGATAAGGTCTAGGTTTCAAGACGACAATTGTTTGAGCAACTGACAAGATTCTCCCATCGAAAGATAGGGGACATTATTCCTGTCCTCAATTGTGATATGGGCTACCGGCTCAATCTCGGTCTCGACAACAGGAATAAGCGCTTTGCTTTGAGTTAGAAGCTGATTTATGGTAAAGTGGTGGTTGGCGCTATAATAGCCTAACTCTCCCACTTCTAGCTGCTCCAAACAACCATTTCCCTTAACAGCGACTTGATATCGATCCCGATTACTATGACCGAAAGGAAAAGGCTCAAATAGCAAAACGACTTCTGGTTCATCCTTTGACCAAATAGTGAAAGGTTGAAATGAACGGACGCATTTACCATCAACTGAAGCGCCTCTGGCAAAGACCCAATCATATTGATTACTAATTTCGTCGGGGATACAAAATTGATAAGAGACTTGCCACAATTGTGGTTGAGCAACTGAACTAGAACTGCAAGCAGTGACTCCTAACAGAGCTAATATGGTTAGAGATCTCAATTGGTACATTTTTTGAAGAAACAATGGGAGTGCTAATGCTCACGCAATATATAAGTGCTACGCAGGAGAAAAAGTAGGAATGGTTAAAGGGTTAAGCTAATCTCCCTCACCTCTAAGAGACTTGCCTAAAAATAGAACAGAGTGGGAACGCATTAATCTGTCTAAAGAGTAGAAAAATGACTGGTACCCTATTAAGTCGCAAGTACCTAAGCCACATTTGACAAGCTTCTTAAGCCCAATTTTAGGCTATATCCCCTTTCTTTTTTCTTTTTATCAAGAACGGTAAACGGTTCTTGCCCAAACTCTAAATAATGCTGTTTAATGGCATAATTAGGAATCACTTCATGTTGGGAAATCTCGTCATCCCCGTTTAGTTTTCCTAATAAATAACGAGGTGCGCTCCCAAAGCGAGGATCTTGCTCATAAATAACCTCTTTGAGCCAGTAACTTTCTCCTTTTTCTATCA
>JBFRWQ010000253.1:0-6208 GCA_051439665.1 Microcystaceae cyanobacterium
ATTTATCTTTCATCTTTAAAAAATTCTGAAGCTTATTAAGAAGAGTGTCAATGAAATCATCTTTATTTCCTATGACCACCACAAAAAAGTCTTTTGCTCAGAAAATGTCCCTGATGGCAAGTACAGCAGCCGTTCTCGCCTTCCCTGAAGCAGCTGATGCAGCCATTGTTCATGTTACAGGTTCTCCTATTACGGCTTTTACTGCCAATAATGATGTAATTGATTGGGATATTGACCAAGATTCCATCGTAGATGCTAACCTTATCGCAGGTACTAATACTGCAGCCCCTTTTAATCCTTATATGGTGATAGAATCTGTCACCAATAGCTTCTTAGCATCTGTTGCACCTGCTACGTTTAGTCCAATGATTAACCTTCCCACCAACTATTTTGTTGCATCTATTGGCTATCCTAGTCCTGTTGGTGTTTTTACAGGAGCGAGCAACTTCTTGATCAATTCAGCCTTTCCAACTGCGACTTCTATTCATTGGCAAGATGATGTCCCCGGTTTTATTGGCTTTAGCTTCAATACAGGATGCGCATGCTCTCAAGTTTTTGGTTGGGCAAGCGTTACCGTTGATTTAGGTAATAGTATTACCATCAATGAATGGGCTTATGATACGACGGGTGAACCGATTCGGGTGGGTGTGACCTCAGTTCCAGAAGGGGATAATGTAGCAGGTTTAGCACTTTTAAGCATGGGTGCTGCGGGTATCCGTGCATGGCGCAAACGCAAACAAAAGATTAACTTAGATGGAATGATTCAAGCAGTAAGCCCAACTTTAAGCCATCAAAAAGTTTCTTAGCTACTAGGGCTAAAGCCCAACAACAGCATCATAAACATCAACTGGTAGAACAAGCTTCCAGCTTGTCATTACATAGATTAGAAAGATAACTTAGAGCTTGGATACCCAGAATTGCTGCTAGTTCAATTTATTGAACGTCGTTTATTAGCCTTGAAATTAATTTCAAGGCGGGTATTCAGGTAAATGCAAGATATGAATATGATATAAAATTATGTCAAACATCATCCATTTATATGTACTTTGTTCAAAATCTAGCATAAACTTGTAGAACAAGCTTCTAGCTTGTCATAGGCGATCTCTTTAAATCCAAATTCTCTGGATCATGGGTTATGTAAACCGAATTTAGTCTAATTAGGTGGGCAAAGCCCACCCGAAAAAAAACTAACAATCGCTACGAAACCAAATTTAATCAACTAACTCCGTATTCCAACTGACTTGTTGAATTTCCGTTTCTAATAAACGATAATCTTTGATCATTTCTTCAATACGACGATTTAGCCCCGCCAGATTAACCGTAATCAGCCAGCGAATACTGCTACCTTGGGCAACATCTGAGGGAATTATGCCACCCTCTATAATAGATTGATAAATAGATTGTTTTTTTAACAACATTTCTTGATCGACGATCGCAGCCGCTACGGTTTGGCGAGAGTCTAACAAGGTTTGAGACTGAGTAATACTAATGCGCTTACTGATACTCGCTAGGTGATTCAAACAAGTCTGCACATCAGCAATTAAGGTTTCGGGATCTTCGGGCGGAAAACTCCCATCCTGGACTCTAGCGCTCACCATCAGACGACTCCGCAGACTTTCTAGCCGTTCCTCATACTCAGCTTTGATAAGTAATGCTTCTGCTAACTTAATGGGACTGTCCTCCTTTAACTGCTCATCATAGCCTCCTAATATAGCCACTGTAACCTAAAAAATCAAGGAAAAGAGTGTTACTATAAAAAAGATTTCTCTTGTTTTTATCGGAAACCTTCCCCTTATTATGAGCAGAAATGCCATCAAACCTGCAAAAATTAGTCACGTTTTACCCAATTCCTTAGCCGCCGATATTGGTTTTGAAGTGGGGGATGCGATTCTATCCATTAACGGTGTTATTCCCCGTGATTTAATTGATTATAAATTCCTTTGTTCTGATGAAATATTAGACCTAGAAGTCTTAGATACTAAAGGAAAAACTCACCAAATTGAAATTGAAAAAGAATTTGATGATGATTTAGGCTTAGAATTTGAAGAAGCGCTTTTTGATCAACTGATTCAATGTAATAATCATTGTCCTTTCTGTTTTATTGATCAACAACCACCAGGTAAACGAGAAACCCTATACCTTAAGGATGATGATTATCGCCTCAGTTTCCTCTACGGCAGCTATTTAACCCTCACTAATTTACCGCCTAAAGAATGGGAAAGAATAGAACAAATGAGACTTTCCCCCCTCTATGTTTCAGTTCACGCAACTGAAGCAGATGTTAGGAGTCGTCTTTTAAAAAATAAAAGGGCAGGACAGATTTTAGAACAATTAAAATGGTTTCAAGAGCGCCGATTACAAATTCACGCTCAAGTTGTTGTATGTCCCAACATCAATGATGGTGTTCATTTAGAGAAAACCTTACTTGATTTAGCCCATTTTCATCAAGGAGAGATCCCTGCTGTTATCTCTGCTGCTGTTGTACCAGTTGGCTTAACTCGCTTTCGTCCCTCTCAAGATGAATTAATTCCTGTCAGTCAAGAAAAAGCCCAAGAAGTGATCAACTTAGTACAGAAATTACAAGATAAATTTAAGCAGCAATTTGACAGTCACTTTGCCTGGTTAGCTGATGAATGGTTCTTAATTGCCCAACAAGCGCTACCCCCTGAATCTCATTACGAAGATTATCCCCAAATTGGTAACGGAGTGGGATCAATTCGTTTGTTTATCAAAGACTTTCAACAAAAAGCCGATCAACTGTTACCCCCCGAAATCGATACTCCCCAACAGTTAACGTGGGTGGTGGGTAATGCGGTAGAAAAAGCATTTCAACCCCTTGTACAACGGCTAAATGAGGTAGAAGGGTTAACGGTTAATCTAGTGGCTTTAAATAGCGATTACTGGGGACAAGAGATGACAGTAACAGGCTTATTGACAGGGCAAGATCTAAGACAAAAATTAGATAAAATGGATCTAGGGCAAGGAATTCTGTTACCGTCTGTTATGTTAAAGCACGGGGAGACTTGCTTTCTCGATGACTTAACAGTAGCAGAAGTTGCTGATGCTTTGAATATCCCTATTTACCCCGTAGCGAGTGTAGAGGAACTTTTGAAAACTTGTATTAATCCTTGTCATTAATTATTAATGACTTTTACTGTTAGCTCAACTATGTTAGTAATTACTGGTTATTACGAAACGTTAGACCTTTTCCAAGAGATTGATTATTGTGAAAATCTTCTCTCAATCCTAGACCCAGAAACTCCCTCATTAAAGCCCCAATTATCCCATTTTGTGGATCACTTTCGGGAGTTATATTTTCATGATATTAGTCAACCTGAAGAGGGCTTAATCTTACCCAATCGCTATCATATTGACCAAATTATTCAATGGGCTAGAGAATGTGCTAGTAAAAATGCCATTATTCTCAGTGGTGCAGGAATGGGAAGAAGTCCTGCGGCTGCTTTAATTGCTATGTGTGAGTGGGGATATCCAATTGACAGGGCAGTCGAAACCGTTTTAGATTTAAAGCCACTGGGATCTCCGAATCGGTTTATGCTCAAGCTATATGGTAATAAAGTCTTAGAAGATGCTGCTATTGCTGCTGGTTTTTATGAAGAGGATGTGTTATTTGAACATAGTCCGCTCTATATTTTCCTTGATATTGATGGGGTACTGATTCGGGAAGAAAATCATAACCAATCAGCGACAGAGATAGATGATTATTATAAGTTTACCCCAGACTGTTTAGCTATTTTTGAGAAAACATTACGACCATATAAAAACTACCGCATTGTGGTGTCTTCAGCTTGGGGTAGTGTCTTTTCATTAGCCGAAATTCGCTCATATTTTCCTCCCGATGTAGCAGAAAATGTGGTGGGAACAATGCCAATTACCAATGATACTGAAACCTATTTTCGCTATCGAGATGTTTTACAATATTTAGAAGAAAATAAGTTAAAACATACCTCTTGGGTAGCGATTGATGATATTGCTCATCATTATCCCTCTGATACTTCTTTAATTACGATTGATGGTAAAACAGGATTTGATCTCAAAGCAGCTAAGGCGTTAAAAATTTATTTGGAAATGGTGAGTTGAATTTATTTTTTACTGTTCAATTCATATAAATACAAAAAATAGCGATACTAGATTTTAAGTCAATGTCAGCTTTAAAAACTGAATTTGGCTTAAAAGATCAGCAAATTAAACAGTTAGGAGAACCGGATAGACTTAGCAAAAATCCTTATTATAAAAATGGTTCACCAATGAAATTATATTTAATAGATCGAGTTAAGCAAATACTAACTCAATAAAAAAAGGGGAAAGTTTCCCTTCCCCATTCTTAAATATTGATAGGTATGTTTGTTTAAGCTTCTTTACGGGTACTTAAGTCACCCACCTTAGCAAACAAACCAAATTCCACTTGTTCTTCGAGGTCGGGGTCAACCCCAGCAAATACATCTCGGAACAGAGTACGAGAACCATGCCAAATATGACCAAAGAAGAAAAGTAAAGCAAAGCAAGCATGACCAAAAGTAAACCAACCACGAGGACTGGTGCGGAATACCCCGTCAGCTTGGAAGGTTTCAGTGTCAAAGGTAAAGGGTTCACCTAATTGAGCTTTACGAGCATATTGTTTGACTCGGCTAGCATCACTAATGACTTGACCATCTAATGCGCCACCGTAGAAACTAACGGTTACGCCAGATTGTTCCACACTGAGATTAGACTCAGAACGACGGAAGGGAATGTCAGCACGAACCACACCATCTTCATCAGTTAAGACGACAGGGAAGGTTTCAAAGAAGTTAGGCATCCGACGAACGGTTAAAATGCGACCTTCGTTGTCCTTGAAGACGGGATGACCGAGCCATTCTTCAGCAATTCCGTCACCGCTATCCATTGAGCCAACACGGAATAAACCACCTTTAGCGGGGCTATTGCCGACATAATCATAAAAGGCTAATTTCTCAGGGATTTTAGACCAAGCTTCAGAGAGACTGTCTCCATCTGCTACGCTGGCTTCTACCCGGCGCTCAATTTCTTGACTGAAGTAGCTTTGGTCCCATTGATAACGAGTGGGTCCAAATAATTCAATCGGGGTAGTAGCGTTTCCATACCACATTGTCCCTGCTACGATGAAAGCAGCAAAGAAGACCGCAGCAATCGAACTAGAAAGAACTGTCTCGATATTCCCCATTCTTAGGGCTTTATAGAGTCTTTCAGGGGGTCTGACGCTGAGGTGGAATAAACCTGCAATAATACCGACAATTCCTGCTGCGATATGGTGAGCAACCACACCACCAGGATTAAAGGGGTTAAAGCCCGATGGTCCCCATTCTGGTGCAACTGGTTGAACATGACCAGTTAAGCCATAGGGGTCAGATACCCACATTCCAGGTCCCCAAAGTCCAGTTAGGTGGAACGCACCAAAGCCGAAACAGAGAAGTCCAGAAAGGAATAAATGAATCCCAAACATTTTGGGTAAATCTAACGCAGGTTCACCTGTCCGTTGATCGACAAATAGTTCAAGATCCCAAAAAACCCAGTGCCAAACAGCAGCTAGGAAGAGTAAGCCAGATAATACGATGTGAGCGGCGGCTACACCTTCAAATGACCAGAAACCAGGCTCAACCCCAGTTTCTCCGGTCACACTCCAGCCACCCCAAGAACCGGTTACGCCTAAGCGTGCCATGAAGGGCAGAACAAACATTCCTTGTCGCCACATGGGGTTCAATACGGGATCACTGGGGTCAAAAACGGCTAATTCATATAAGGCCATTGATCCAGCCCAACCAGCAACAAGCGCTGTGTGCATTAGGTGGACAGAGATTAAGCGTCCTGGGTCATTCAGAACGACTGTGTGTACACGATACCAAGGTAGTCCCATCGACTATTTTTCTCCTAATTGAGAATCCGTTACAGTTTGACGATTTTTTTCTTATCGTTAAGATTGGTTTGATGGTCTCCTGCGTTGAGGAGTCATCTTTAGGGGTGTCTTAGCAGAGCCAAGGCGACTAATCAGTATTGATTATCCCCCAAATGTGAAAATTTATTTAAACTACTATATCGAAAATCTGAGCGCTTGGGAACCTTAAGTTATTTGGAATGTGTGGGAAAAGGGGAAAGAGGGGGGTGTGGGAAGTGTGGGGAGTGTGGTGAGTGTGGGGAGTGTGGGGAGTGTGGGAATAGGGGGAATTCAATTGTA
>JBFRWQ010000254.1:0-3047 GCA_051439665.1 Microcystaceae cyanobacterium
AATAACAGTTCCTGTCCCATCAGCCGCAGGGGTAATAGACTGACTTAGGACAGGGGAACTAACAAGACAAAGACTGGCGACTGTGGCAAAATAAGCAGATAAGTTTTTCATGGTTCTGAGTTGGGTAAAGTTGAGTAAGTAAGTGATGAGAATGGGACAGATTAAGTTACTACTTAAAAATCGTAGTTAATACTGAAGTAAAATCCTTCATCTTGAACATTTCGACCCCTAGTACTAACATCAATTAGGGGAGGGGCATAATCTAAACGGATGATCATTTCTTCGGCGGGTTGGATAATGAATCCCAGTCCTAATCCTGCAATAAATTTCTGATCGGAAATAATTTCATTGGGGTTATCCTCATTGTTCCAAACTATCCCCATATCAAAGAAAGGCGCTAGGGTAAAGAAAGGCAGTTGTTCACTATTTCGGACTAAGGTTATACGATCTTCTAGGGAAAATCGAAACCCATTATCTCCTGCTAGAATATTTTGGCGATACCCCCTAACTGACTGTCCCCCACCAATGACAAACTGTTCTGCGGATAACAAACTATCAGGGGTAATTTGCATATCTATCTGAGCAATAAATAGATTATTGTTATTAATTATTTGCACCCGTTGTGCTTGTAATAACCAACTGAAAAAATTACCATCTGGAATGGGATCAGGGTTATCCGTTGCATTTAACGCATCAATACCAAAATTTAATAGCGATCGCACTCCCCAAGCGCCACTCGGTTGACGAAGGGCATAGTCTTGGCCAAAACTAATGACAGTGGTACGACTAATCCCTTTTTGATCAGGTCCTTCTGATAAGGGAAGACCAATATCCTCAATAAAGGTTCTCCCTTGATAATAACGAAGTCCCCACGAGAGGGCAAATTCTTGTTGGGGGGTACGGATTAAGGGTTGTCGATAATCAAAGAAATAACGTTGGGAATTCCCATTAATATTAAGCTCTTCAATCCCAGAAGGAGGACCATTGACCACTCGGTTTTGTTCAATCATCGCCCTAATTCCTATTGTCCCATTCTTCGCATTAACTGGGACTTCATAACCTCCTTCCACCCGATAAGTATCACTAAATTCCTGAAAGCGAGGACGATAGGAGGCATACACTTGATCCCCTAAGCCACTGAGTTGACGATAGCGTAGATTGACGAGGAATCTTTCGCCACCAATACTCGGAGGAGAATAGTTATCAACTCCTGTACTACCAACAAAGGGGGGCGCTTCCTTGACTCGCACTACTAATTGACTTCTACTTTGTAATTCTTCTTGGTTATTTTGTAGCTCATCTGGTTCTTCTGGTGATTGATCAACAGTTGTCTCCTCGTCCTCACTTTCTTGTGGAGGACTCAAACTTCCATCCACTCGCTCAAATCGGGGATCAGCTTTCAGTAAGCGCAGTTGATCTTCTAATTTCCTCACATTTAACGGCGTACTAATCCCCAACTTGATCCGCTTGATTACATAATTACGCAGTCTTTCTGTACCCTCAACTTTAATCAGATCATCAGGGATCGTTCCTTCAATGACCCGAATTGTGACAATTCCACCATTGATCGCTCCCAAAACGGCTCTAGAATTAAGATAGCCTCCATTAAGATACAACTGGGTAATAGATTGTACTGCTTGGCCTAATTGTTGACTGCTGACACTACGGCCTTCTAAGGGATTAATGATTGGATTAAATTGTTCTTCGGTAAAAATACTGCTACCAATCACATCAATCCTTTCGACATCAATGCTTTCCCCTTCTACTGGGATATCGGGAGAGGGCGCTTGAGGAACCGACTCTGGTGGTTCGGGATCAGGGGTCAAATCAGGAAAGGGAAGGGGCTCTGGTTGAATTGGTAGTTGGGCGATCTTTTGGGGGATGGTAGGAGTCCCATTTGCCACATTAGACTGAACTAACCAAACACCAAGACTAAGAATTATATTAAAGGTTAACCGCCAAGGGTTAAGGTAACGTTTCGTAAAGTTGATTTTCATCTAATTTTTGTTTAAATATCTACCATTATTTCTTTATATCATTGTTTACTGCTATTATTTATTAAGGAAATATAAAGAAACCGAGTCATTTTGTAAAGAGGAGCGTTGTAACTATAAATGTTCTTTGTAGATGACTTTCTACTTCACTCTTATTCTTATTACTATCGCATTTAACAGAGAACTCATGCAAAATATAAAAGTATTATAAACTATAATGAGTAGTGGGCATTGTTTAA
Source organism: Microcystaceae cyanobacterium (assembly GCA_051439665.1). Lineage (GTDB taxonomy): Bacteria > Cyanobacteriota > Cyanobacteriia > Cyanobacteriales > Microcystaceae > JBGTGT01. The sequence continues at coordinate 2,234 of JBFRWQ010000254.1, forward strand.
ATTGTTGTAAGAAGTGCGAGAATTATGAGGATGATTTTTTCCCGTCTAGGATTTTTAATGTTATGGATAGGACTGAGTAGTTTTTGTCAGTCATCCCTTTCCCATGAGCAGCGCTTAAAAAATTTAACCAAAACCGTCGCCGTTAGGGTTTTTACTGTGGATGAAACGGATAGCAATGGGGGATCGGGTGTTTTAATTTCTCGTTCCGATGGTCGTTACTTAGTCATTACCAATGATCATGTGGTTAGCGATCGCCAAAAAACCTATCAAATTCAAACCATTGACAATCAAATTTATCACGCTCAGATTTTATCCCCCCCTTGTGATATTAAGGACAATGATCTAGCTTTATTAAGCTTTTATAGTCCTAATTCTCGCTATTCTGTTTTACCTCCCCAATCTCAAGTCAAAACCCATCCTAATGAATCGGTGATTGCAGGAGGCTTTCCTTTTATCGATTATCTTAATCAATCCCCAAAATTTCATTCTACACAAGGGAAATTAAGAATTGTTTTAGATCAACCCTTTATCGGTGGCTATCAAATTGGCTATACTAATCTATTAAGAAATGGGATGAGTGGTGGTCCGGTTCTGAATCAACAGGGGGAACTGGTTGGTATTAATGGTATGGCGCAAGAACCCCTATTAGGTAATCCTTACATCTTTCAGGATGGTACAAGTATCAAAGATCAGCAATGGGAAACCATGAGTCGTGTAAGTTGGGCAATTCCCAGTCAAACCATTGAACAGTTTGTGAAAAAGTACGCACCCAAATAGTATTCTGTAAAATTGAAAGTGACGGGTTGTTAGAGGT
>JBFRWQ010000255.1:0-8119 GCA_051439665.1 Microcystaceae cyanobacterium
TATTTTTGGATTTCTTGATAGTACGGAATTAATTAGAGAAGATAGAGAAAGATGAGTAAAATTTTACGCTCTGTTATTGATGCAAATGTTGGTATTAAGCGATTTATTACCGATCCTTTAACGCCAAAATTATGTTTCATCTAGTCATATTTTGCATTTCACTGAACCCGCCTTGAAATCAATTTCAAGGCTAATAAGTAACGTTCAATAAATTGAACTAGAATTGCTGCTCTATTGTGATATGTTAGTTATATTTAGATCAAATACTTATGAGCCAATAGCAATTTATTGCATGGCGGTTAGTATCAGATTTCAGTAAGCCCAAATTGTCTCTTGTGTCCTGACTAACTCTTATAGTCCCTCATAATCTTGTCTTTACATAAAAACTGCCTTGAAATCAACTTCAAGGCTAATAAGTAACGTTCAATAAATTGAACTAAAATCCTCAAGATAAGGAAGGAATCAATCACTAGGTAGGGACAAGTTCCCCAGGGCGTAAGCGACTCCATTTCCCTGTATCTTGGACAAAACTCTGGCAACCAACCACATCCCACTCCATCTCAACATAATCCTCCTTGGGACGGATATTAACGTTAATGGTGGGTTCAGTTGGATCAAAATCAGGATCTTCGGTTAAATGGGGTTGTTGATGTTGATGTTCGACGGCATGATAGGTAACACACCGATCAACATATTGACAGTTAATACAGATACACATTGCTTGATTTATGATGACACCTTTTTTGTTAATTTAGCTCAGATTTTGAGATAATGGTATGTCTTGAAGATTGCGTTTTGTAAACTTTTTATGCTGACTCAGCCCCTTGCTCAATTTGTTACCGAAACCTTACCGTTTGATTTAGACTGGCTTCCTCCTAATGCTTGTCTGGTAGGGGGTGCAGTAAGGGATGCTTTGCTGAAGCGCCATCGAGATGATTGGGATTTAGATTTTGTCTTAGCTGAAGATGCGGTGGAAATTGCCCGCAAAATCGCTCGTCATTATCATCGGGGATTTGTGGTATTAGATGAACAAAGAAGAATTGCACGGGTGGTTTTTGAAGGAGGAACGGTTGATTTTGCCCAACAAGAAGGGGAAACCTTAGAAATTGACTTAAGAAGACGGGATTTTACCATTAATGCGATCGCATACAACCCTTTCCAAGATCAGTTGATTGATCCCCTACAAGGACTAAAAGATCTTGATCTGGGAGTTTTACGGATGGTATCTGAGAAGAATTTAGCAGATGATCCTCTCAGATTGCTTAGAGCTTATCGTCAAGCGTCTCAACTTCAATTTACAATTGATTATGACACTCATATTGTGATTCAATCTCTCGCCCCCCTCATTAATCAAGTGGCAGCCGAAAGGGTACAAACAGAGTTGAATTATTTACTCAAAAATCGTGATGGAATTCCCTGGTTAAAAGCAGCATGGCAAGATGGTTTATTCTCTCCTTGGTTGCCTAATATAATTGAAAACAACTTTGAAGCATTGGCTAAAATTGATCTACTTTATCAACAATGGAGTCCCCAGTTTCCTCCCCATGAAAAATACTTAGACTTACTGTTTTTAAGCAAATTAACCCTATTATTATCTAAAGAATCTGGTCAAGCCAAAAAGGAATTAACAGAGCTTAGATATTCCCGTCTTGATATTCGTGCTGTTAGTAAAGTGATTGATTATTTAGATCAGTTCAAACAAAAACCTGATCATCAGACTCTCCGAGACACTTATTTATTGTTTTTTGACTTAAAAGAGGTTTTTCCCATTTTAGCACTTTATAGCATGGCACTAGGCATCGCAGAAGACCAAATTAAACAGCTACTCCATCATTATAATGATCCCCAAGATCCCCTTGCCCATCCTCGCCCCCTATTATCTGGCCATGATTTAATTGAGCAGTTGCAATTAAAACCTAGTCCGATTATTAAGGAATTATTAATAGATGTTCAATTGGCTTATATTGAAGGAAAGGTGAAAAATCAGTCTGATGCGATCGCTTTTGCCAAAAGCCAACTATCTAAAATAGGTTCGTAGTAAGCCCCTTTAGGGGAACGAGTAGTTCTGTGTCAAACTAATTTTGACGGTTAAATCTTCCCTCTCTTCCCACACTCCCCTATCTTCCCCCTCTCCCCACACCTCTCTCAATCTTTTCACATTCAATTGGACAGATTAGTAGGGCTAAAGCCCTCACTACGAACTTCAAGCGAGCGCTTTCTAGGGGAATTGCTATAATTAGCGCTAGAAAAATTAATCATTAGTTGGGTCAAAACTTATGAGAGACGCTTCCTTGACAAATTGGTCTGATTTTCTGCGAGAGTGGGAACAAGAGGCTCTGGAAATTCTGAGTGCATTTCAATTAATAAACCCTTCTAATTTAACCCTAGTAGAAGAAGAGTTTCTCAAAAAGAGACAACTGTTTTCTAATGGCGCTACCACTGAGCAAATACAATCATTAGAAAAGCGTCTAGGGCGCAAATTACCCCCATCCTATGTCGAATTTCTCCACACCAGTAATGGTGGCATCATATTAGCAATGAGTGCAGATGATGGCGCTTTATGGTCAACTGAGCAAGTTAAGTGGTTTATTGAGCAAGATCCTCAATGGGTGGAAACATGGGAACAAGGGAATCATTCTGATGTTCGTGATCATCTTTATTTTGTCTATGGCGAGAAACAAGATTGTGTTCATATAAGAACAGAATATCTACGGACCGCCTTAGCAGTTAGTAATTCTACAGACTCTGCGGTTTATCTACTGAATCCTCAAATCGTGAGTTCATCAGGAGAATGGGAAGCATGGTACTTTGATAACGAATTACCTGGAGCGATTCGTTATCCTTCATTTCTCGAAATGATGGTGGCCGAAAAACAAAGAACCTTAAAAGACTTAAGAGATAGTTGTAATGTACCCTAATGTTTGATCAGACTATATATTAGGAAGGCATTAAGCCATCGAAAAAGAAAATAGCCTTTCAATTGATGGCTGACACAAGGATGCAGTGATTATGATCACGGTTGATTTAGAGAGCAATCAATAAGATATAGATATTAGGAGTTATTTGAGCAGTTTTTCCTTGCTCCCAAGTCACAAATTACTGTGGCTTTTTTTTTAACTAGCTCATATTTATCCTACCCAGTTTCCTGATAATCCTATCACCTTGACCCGAAAAATTTTGATCTGCCTTTTCTATAGAGGCACTATGTTTCTACATTTCATAAAAGTTTACATTTAATCCTTTTTTCTCCAAGGTTTATACTGAGAGGATCTGAAAATATAGTTAAATGCAAGTAAATTCACTTATGTGATAGTCCTCACTTTGATCATAATCAATCCGGTTTGCTGATTTCAATTATTCCCATTCCCCACACTCCCCACTCTTCCCACACTCCCCTCTCTTCCCACACTCCCCACTCTTCCCACACTCCCCACACTCCCCCCTCTCTACCTAAAAGAGGAACAGTTCATCTACAGTAAGGTCTATAATATTTATCTTTAATGCTCTTTAAATAATAACCGTGGCACGTCAACCCCGTCGTTCTTCTCGCTCTGTATCCTCTAGGGAGCAAACTGTAACAGTTATGCCCCGAAAATCTTCTTCAGGATCTGTCACCTCTCGTCAAACTGGGAAAAAAGAAGAACCTCCCACCTTAACCGTTAAAGCAAAACCCGTTAAATCTCGTCCTCGTCGTTCTCAAAGCTCATCTTCTTCTCCACTTCCTCTGAAAATCTCCTTTTACTTGCTACGGTTAGTCATAGTTGGTGTGGGCTTAGGAGCGATCGCTGGTACAGCTTTACCTCTTTTAGATCCGATTCACTTTTTTAAGTCACTTAATCTTTCAATCGCTACGTCAGAAACCTCTGAATCTCAAGTAAATGAGTCTAAAACAGAAGAATCTAGAGTGCTTTCGGTTTTTTCAGGAGTTGAGAGTTCATTGGTTGAACCAAGCACTGAATTATCTGCCCTAAATACTAAATTAGCGGCCGTTGCTGCTAAATATCCCAATTTAAAACCCCAAGCGTTTTTTATGGATTTAGATAACGGTAATTATGTTAATTTTAACGGAGAAACCCCCATTCCTGCCGCTAGTACCATTAAAATACCCATTTTAGTTGCTTTTTTCCAAGATGTGGATGCAGGTAAGGTAATACTAGACGAAATGTTAGTCGCTGATCAAGAAGTGATCGCAGGGGGATCTGGGGATATGCAATATCAAGCGCCAGGGAAAAAATATACTGCCCTTGTCACAGCGACTAAGATGAATATTATTAGCGATAATACAGCAACTAATATGTTAATTAGGCGCTTAGGCGGAAAAGAAGCGTTAAATGCACGGTTTAAGGAGTGGGGAATGACAGATACAGTCATTAATAATATGTTGCCCGACTTAGAAGGAACAAATACCACCAGTCCGAAAGATCTGGCTTTATTGATGTCTAAAATCAGTCAAGGGGAATTGGTGTCCTTGAAATCCCGTGATCGCTTATTAGGAATTATGGAAAGAACGAGAACTCGAACCTTATTACCCCAAGGAATCGAGAAAAATGCGACTATTGCCCATAAAACAGGTGATATTGGCTTCGTATTAGGAGATGCAGGGGTGATTGATATTCCCACTGGCAAGCGCTATGTGGGGTCAGTTTTAACGACACGCCCCTACAATGATATAGCAGGGAGAAAGATCATTCAGGAAATGTCACGCACTGCTTATCAGCATTTTAAATATTATTTACCTTATTCAGAGCCTAATACAACTGAGGAGAATTGATCTTTATAACCCATAACTTTAATTAAATTATCTAGCAGGGAGAAAGATCATTCAAGAAATGTCACTCACCGCTTATCAAAGTTTTAAATATTATTTACCTAGTTCAAAGCCTAATATAACTAAGGGTAATTACTCTTTAAATAATTAGTTATCTATTCAATCTTCTCAATTTCTCTAGTTGATCAGGTAAACTCTGAAAAGAGTGAGACTTTTCTGTTTTACTGGTAACTGGTCATTGTTTTACCAAGGACTGCCAATAATCGTAAAGGGAGCCCAGAAGAAAGGATGGGATAAATCTTGAGTTCCAACATCAGTCTCAGGGGGAAGGGGAATGGTTCCTCCTCGGACTTGTAAACTATTATCTACAATGCGAACTTGCCCAGAAATCATAGCTTGTTGTGCCATCTGTAGGGATTGTGCCTTGGTAGGACTCTCTTGTAGAGAGCGATAGAATTCCGTCATCAAGGCAAGTGTTCCCAGATCTCCTACTGCCCAAAGACTGGCTACAACGGTTTTCACCCCTGTTTGTACCGCTAGTCCACCAAATCCCAGTTCAATTTCTGAATTGCCATAAGCAGTATTACATGCAGAAATTACTAATAGATCAGTGACGGGCTTTCGTAGATTCAATTCTCGCCATTGAGAAAGGGTTAATTTTTCGTTATATAGTTGGATATAACTCTGAGATGGATCTTCATCGATAAAATCTGCGTGGGTGGCAAGGTGAATAATGGGGAAAGGATTATTGGCTCGTTTCTCTTTAAAGTTCGTTAAATTAAACGCTTCATTGAGGTAAGCCCGATCATTGTCATCTGTAATCACCTCAATTTCTGTTGCCACCCCTGGTAAAGGTGTTTGATTTTGCTCTTCTGTAAATTCCGATGCACCAAAGGCCAGAATAGAGGCATTATTGAGATTAGTGTAACGATAGTCTAAGAAATTAATACTGGGCGCAAAGCCAACAGAGTAGGGCTTCTGAGCGACAAACTCTCCTTGCTCTTCGTCATACAAAGCAGCCAATGGTAAGAGGCGTAAACCTGATGGCATAAAGAACACCACATTTGTTACTTCACGGGCTTCCAGTTCTTGAGCGACGGGTTGCATTATCCATTGATACAGTTGACTAGCAAACGGTTTGTAGTCAGCCAAATCCTGAATACTACCATGTAAGGCTTGTGCTTGGGCGAGGACTTCTCCACGAGTGACACCGGGTCGTTGAACCAAGAAGGGTTGACCTTCCTCAGTAATGAGGAGAATTTCTAGTTCGTAATCATCGGGAACTTCTTGGGTCACTAGACTGCCAATATTGTCAACATTGAGGAAATTGGCATATTCTCCCGTTAATTCGGCTTCTATATCCGCTAATTGTCTATCACTAATGCCTTGAGAACCTTCAATGACTGGCTTAAATTCACGATTATCAGGGATATTTTGAGGATTAACCAGAGGAGGAACAAATCGGATGTAGATCATGCCTGGTTTTTCTTCGGTATTTCTCACAATATAGGACAGGATCTCTTTCGTTTGGGCGATGGTTGTGGTTTGTAAAATCGGCAGTGAAGTGAGCGTGTTAGTCGCAATTTGCTGAGACGATTCGGATTCGGACTCAGATTCGGATTGTGAGCGTGCTTGTAAGATTCTGTCGATTTCCTGAGTGATCCCAAAATCAGAATCAGGAGTATCAATCGGCTCATCAATGGGATTATCAACAGAAATAATGGCTACATTACCCTGTCTTTCCGTAAATAAGTAGTTTCCATCCTCAATTTCTGAGTTTCCGCTCGTAATTGCCCCTGCACTCCCATTAACACTTGCATCTCCCACCACAAATGGAGTACTCCCATCTCCACCATGACGAATCGTAATATCACCTCCTCCTTGACCACCAGCGCTAGAAACACTTGCACTTACCCCATTTTGGTCAACAAATGTATCTGTTAATCGCACATTCTGCTCACTTGTGATATTAACTGTGCCACCTACCCCATTTGTTCCTCCTTGAGCGTTAATATAAGATAGTTGAATGTCTTCTGGGGCAGAAATGGTCACATCACCTCCGCTACCATCCCCTCCACTGGTATTAATTGAACCCATACTGATTTCGCCGTTATTACTGATAGTTAGGGCTTGCCCGTTAGTGGTAATATCCTCTGTGGTAATATTTTGAGCAGCGCTGAGGGTCAGGGATGCGTCATTGACGGCTGTTAGAGGTGCTGTAGCGTTTATTTCTCCTGTTGATGAGGAAATGGTGCTATCAGTCAGAATGGTGAGGGGTAAGTTCAGGTTAATGGTTTCTTGCGCCATAATATCACTGCCTAAATTAGCAACCCCTGTACCTGTTAAGGTAAAGTCAGTTAGGTTAAGCAGGTCGGAAAAGCTGGCCGTATCACTCACAGCAAAGGTTAAGCTATGATTATTGCCTGCTAAGGGTTCTTTTAGGGTTAAGTTTGTCCCTGTTAGGGTCGTATCTTCTGTTAAGGTGACGGTGTTTTCATAAGTTTGGCTTCCTGATGTGGTTAAGCTACCTCCTAAATTAGTTCCTCCACTTCCACTAACCGTCAAGTCACTCAGATTGTTCAAGTTTTCTCCTACTAGGGAAACTGCATCACTAAAAGTAAGGGTTAAATTATTACCTTGTCCTTCTAATTGACTGAGACTTAAACCACTACCCGTTAAGATGCTATCTCCTGTTAGCCTGACCGTATTTTGGTAGATTTGACTGCCTGTAGTGGTCACATTGCCATTGAGTTGAGTGATTCCACCTGCATTGGTCGTGAGACTGGTTAAAGGACTTTCTCCTCCTACATTGCCACCAAATTGAGTGATTCCTGCGGCATTTATGGTTAAATTCTGCTCTCCATCCACCGCATTGGCAAACTCTATCTCTTCATTGTCAATGCTAGTTGCTACCACATCTCCAGTTAAGGTCACTGCATCATTATAGGTTTGGCTTCCTGTGGTTGTCACATTGCCATTGAGTTGAGTTGTTCCTCCTTCATTAGTCGTGAGACTATTTAATGGCGTTACTCCTCCTACATCACCGCCCAATCGGGTCAATCCTGCTGTATTTATGGTTAAACTTTGTTCTCCATCTACTGTACTGGCAAATTCTATGTCTTCATTGTTATTGCTAGTTGCTACCACATCCCCAGTTAAGATCACTACATCATTATAGGTTTGACTGCTTGTGGTGGTTACATTGCCATTGAGTTGGGTTGTTCCTCCTTCATTAGTGGTGAGACTGGTTAAAGGACTTACTCCTCCTACCTCATCGCCAAATTGGGTCAATCCTGCTGTATTTACAGTTAAACTTTGTCCTCCATCCACTGTACTGGCAAACTCTATCTC
>JBFRWQ010000256.1:0-4803 GCA_051439665.1 Microcystaceae cyanobacterium
CTCCCCACACTCCCCACACTCCCCCCTCTCCCCACACCTCTCTCAACCCGTCACTTTAAAATTTAAAGATTACTACACCCTATGCCTTAGCAAACAACTGTTCCCAAGACAGCGCTTCTGCATCAGGTTTTGCCACAATCTCAACAACTTTTCCCCTTGCTGCTTCACAATCTAGAGATTCTACGCAAACATTAGCCACTTTAAGACGGGGGATACTGCCCTCAAACAGAGTATCTACGGATGACATGACAATTTTATCTGAGTTATCTTCATTCTTAAGACCCCCTGGACGGACAATGGTATAAGTCAATCCACTGGCTTTTAAATAGTCCTCCGCCTGTTTTTTCCAAAAAAGGACTAACCAGAACAAATTGAGGGGATGAAAGAATTGGGAAACGCAAAGGGAAGAAACCATAACAAAATGCTCAATTCCTGCCTCTTTAGCCAAATCTACCAAATTCTTTGTTCCCACATAATCCACATTAAAGGGGCCAGTCGGATCTAAACTCGGTTTTGCTCCTGTGGCAGAAATTAGGATTGTATAATCAGCTAGGGCTGCTTTAAAGGTTTGGGGTTGAAGCACATCTCCCACGACCATTTCTACCTCTGAAGGCAAAATTTCCTTAGCTTTGTCTAAATCTCTGACTAAAGCTGCAACAGGAATCTTTTTTTCTTGCAAAACTTGGACAATTCTCCGTCCTGTTTCACCCGTCGCCCCAGCAACAAATACTTTCATGGTTTACTCCTTACTAACTCACTCGGAAAATTGATTTACTTTATTGTAGGGGTTAAAGAATTTATAAGCTGCTCTTTACAATTAATTACATGAAAGAGCCAGTCAATTCCCTAAATCCCTAACGTCACTTTATTCGTTCGCCCTTTCTCTTGGAGTTATTATGCAGTGTCAATGGACTGATGATCAAAACACCCAAGATGTCGATGTAACCCCATTAGAGGAGCGTCGCATCCATTTTCAAACCCATTTTCAGGGTTATATGGAGATGTACAGCGATCCTGAGACGATCGCCACCTATTTACAAGCCCATGAAGGCTGGTTTTGTCGGTGCGCTGAACCCATGAAAACTGAAGCCATTGGTGATAATGGTTATATTTTAACAGTGGGACGTTTTGGTGCATTAGGCTACGATGTCGAACCTAAGATGGCGGTTGTCTTAGATCCCCCCGACGAAGGGGTGTACAATATGCGCAGTATTCCTTTAGAGGATGAACCCGATCTCGGCTATGAGGTAGATTATCATGCAGCAATGGTCTTAGAGGAAATTCCACGAGAAACGGCAGGAAAGGGCTTAGAAAAGGCTTATCAGAAGGAAGGAATCAATGAGCTTCCTGAGAACATTACACGGGTAGAATGGCAGTTAGATATGGATGTGGCGGTACAGTTTCCTAAATTTATCTATCGTCTTCCTTTATCGGTGATTCAATCTACTGGCGATCGCTTAATGGCGCAAATTGTCCGTCAGGTTTCGCCTCGTTTATCTTTTAAGGTACAACAAGATTTTCACCGTCTCCATGACTTACCACTTCCCCCCAAGACAAGTAGAGGTTTGAGTAAGATTGAACCAGAAACTGAAGAAGAAAATCCCATCGCTTAATTTCAGCTTCCGTTTTAATCGGTTTAATCTTCATAACTTTTATGGTCTGCTTGTCAACCCACACCCATGTTAGTTAATCTGTCCTAAGTGTATCTTACAGTCTGGAAAAACCCAAAAATTACGCACTTACTTTTTTGGATCAAATAGGGTGTGGGACTTTCCTTAAAGAAGCTAATCGATGGAGATAGATTGAGGACCGCCTCCATTATCATTTGTCTTGTCGGTAAAATTAAAGTCACTCATCCCCTGATCAGTTAACCAACTTTTCAAGGGATCTTCTGATAATTTTAACCGTAGCAGTCCTGAGAAAAACCCATTGGAAAAAGCAAGGGGTTGTTGTAAAAATTCTTTAGCTAGGGGCTGTAATTCATCTAAAAACATAATTTTGCGAGTCGTCAAATAGTTAACTTTTCTGCATTATAACTAGATTAACCTTAAATCTTTCTGCAAAAATACCCACTCCCTTTAAATCAACGGTTCAATGGGATAAAGATCAAAGACTGATGAGCTTATGCACGAATTGGGAATTACAAAGAATATTGTAGCGATTGTCGCTGAAAACGCCAAAGGATTACCAGTTAAACGAGTAACCTTAGAAATTGGTCAACTATCAGCTATTATGCCCGATGCTATTCGCTTTTGCTTCGATGTCTGTGCCAAAGGAACGGTCTTAGAAGGCGCACAGCTAGACATTCAAGAAATCCCTGGCATTGGCCAATGTAGCGCTTGTCAGCACCAAATATTCCTCAGTGAACCCTATGGTATCTGCGATCGCTGTGGCAGCATAGACTTGAAAATTATTCAAGGGGAAGAATTAACAATTAAAGAAATGGAGGTAGAATCCCAATGTGCGTAACCTGTGGCTGTTCTGACGACCAAACAATAACCGTAACTGCCTTGAATACTGGGGAACATGAGCATACTCATACCTTACCCAATGGACAGGTAGTGACTCATACTCATGCCGACGAGCGCTCTCATGTTCATGCTCAACAACATGGGACAACCATCGCCTTAGAACAAGAAATCTTAGGAAAAAATAATCTAATTGCAGCACAGAACCGAGGATTCTTTGAAGGGCGTAATATCTTAGCCTTAAACTTAATGAGTTCGCCTGGTGCGGGTAAAACCACCTTATTAACCCGAACCATTCGAGACTTACAATCTAAGTTACCGATTAGTGTCATTGAAGGAGATCAAGAAACCCTCAATGACGCACAAAAAATCCGAGAAACGGGCTGTCCAGTTGTTCAAATAAATACAGGAAAAGGCTGTCATTTAGAAGCAGATATGGTCAGAAATGGCTATACAGAACTTAATCCCTCTGCCAATTCCCTGTTAATGATTGAAAATGTTGGTAATTTAGTCTGTCCTTCCCTCTTTGATTTGGGAGAATTGGCTAAGGTGGCTATTTTGTCGGTTACTGAAGGGGAAGATAAACCGATTAAATACCCCTACCTCTTTCGAGCCAGTCAAGTCATGATTATTACGAAAATTGACCTTCTGCCCTATGTTCCTTTTGATTTGAAGGCTTGTATAGATTACGCTCGACAAGTTAACCCCCAAATTCAGATTTTTCAAGTCTCTGCCTTGACGGGAGAAGGATTATCTGATTGGTATGATTGGATCATTAAGTTGAAAAAATAGGCGCTTCTAAACTTATGATTTGTAGTGAACTGACACGGCTAAAATAAGGCAATAGAAATTGCTGTTGTTGGGCTTTAGCCCTATAAGCAAGCCTCATTCTAATGCACCAAATTAGTTGTGTCAGTCCAGTAGTAAACAGTTTCACGTGAACTACCCACGCCCAATCGAAGATTATGGCGTTGGCTTCCTACCCAATCGACAGCTTTCTGATCCCTTGACCAGCAAGTCTTACATCAAGGCGATAGGCTTTGCCCCTCGTCCCGAAGGTCAGAGTACACGGTTAATCAAATTTCCCCATGTATATAGCTTGGTTGTCGCTATTTACTTGCCGTGTCAAGCCCCTTAATCATATCACAAACCCTATCCGCAATTCATCCGACGCTGATTGTTTCTGCCCCCTTAAACTCCGCAGACAATACAGCTTCGGGCTTCTTGCGGCGGACAGCTAAAGAGTCAAACTGTAAGTAAAAATACTTCAAATTTAGCGGCGATGGGTAGAGAGTAGTCCTGCTGCTCCTGTCACCAATAATCCCACAACAGTAGCAGGTTCAGGCATTTCTACATTAAATGGCTCGCCAACTGCTTCAAATCTAGCGTATATGACTCGAGCGCTCATCCCCACTGTAGCGGTATTATCAGTCTGCCATAGATCTTCTATGTTATTGTATCTCAGTTGAGAAGCCTCCACATTACTTCCGTTAATTGTATGAGGAACGTAAAATTCAGTGTTTCCTACTTCATTTATAAGAAATCCAAAGTCTAAGGGGGGAAAAGCGGCTGCGACGACACGTCGAATATCATTTCCATCTACGCTAGTCAATGAATTATCCAATGCTGTGAACATTCCATCAGCAACCGATACGCCGTTTTCCATCCTTAGCATACCTATTGAATCGGCTGCTTCGTTCGGCTTACCTAAAAATACTGGATTTCCGTGAGTAATGTCGAATCCGAGTATATCACGACAGGCTGTATCTGTCCTATTAACATCAAAAATTTCCGTATATTGACCATACTCAAAGCAAACTTTATATTCCTGTGATAGTGATCTGTTCGGAGAATCACTCAGATTGACAACGATTCCTTCGATCACAACGGCTGTGTTTTGAGTTCCGCCACTATCTTGAATCCAAGGATCAGCAGGTGGAGTAGAAGTCGTAGTGGACTCAAAGGTAGTTACCACAGGAGGACTTGGAAAACCAGAAGCCTGCTCACTGTTCGTAAGACCAAAGGCTAGGGCTGTAGTTAGAACAGAAAAGGTAATCGTTAAGCGATTGATCATAGTTTAATTACAAAAGTTATTTATTATTTAAAGAATTTCACTAATGATCATAACGACTTGTTAAGGGATGAAACATTAAAAGAAAATAAAGACATAGAAGGCTAGAAAAATTTAAAAAAATTAATGTTTATGAGAATAGAGAGCTATAACTTATTCATTAGTGATAGAGTAATCAAGAGTGAAACTGAGTCAAAAGTCCTTTGCTTAAAAGAGCTTGAGCGTGTTTACAGATGAAAGTAACAAATTAGTGTAAACTTAAAT
>JBFRWQ010000257.1:0-6749 GCA_051439665.1 Microcystaceae cyanobacterium
GGTCTATTGGAGTCGTCAAAACGCCAATCTCCCATAATTGTACCCGCTTGAGTTCCAGTGTAATTGAAAAAGTCAGTATCAAGAATGTGACTAATTGAACCAGTATCACCAAAGGGTGCATTATGAAGATGCCCTCCAGTAACACCTATTGGAGCAATCGGTGCGGTGAGGTCGCTATAGGTGATTTCGTAGGTAAAAACGAAGTTATTAGAGCCAAAATCCCCCATTAAGTTGCCAGTAGCGAAACCAGTTGCAGGAGTCATAACAGGTGGTACTTCTTGGCTTCCTTCGAGAGTTCCTGTAAAATTGATGTTGAGCGCTTGGGCTTCTAATTGGGGCAGGGTAGATAGTAACACACCTGCTGCTAGACTGCTGAGGTACACAGGGAGTTTATCAGCCGTAATGGTTGTTCTTAACATATACTGAAATGTTTGGAGTAAGTTTTATACCCGTACTCTATTCTAAAATTAGTATTTTTTGCTAAAATTTTTGTTAAGAATTTATGTAGCTCGATTAAAATATACAATTATGCTTGTATGGGGCTAAAGCCCAACAACAGCCATAAATTTTTCGTTATTTCTATGATTTAATGGGCGAAGCCCATCCTACTGGATTGTTTCACCTAAATGATGAAATAGCCCACTACTGCCAATTGCCGACTAGGATATAAGTTGCCCAAATATGAGGATCTTGGTAAGTCTTAAAGAGGCTTTGTTGAGCTTGATGCAAGGCTTGAGCTTTGTTAATATTTGGCTGATACAGTAACTGGTAAAAGGTAGCCATTAATTGAGTATTGGCTTGATCTTCAGCCCGCCAAAGGGTAGATAGGGTACTTTTTGCCCCTGCTTTAATGGCCATTCCCGCTAATCCTAAAACAGCACGATTATCGCCTTGGGCAGTTTCACAAGCGCTTAAAACTAATAAATCAATTGTTTCTTCTGGATTATTCTTTTTGGCATTAATTAATTGGCTTAAATCATTGGGATGAATTAATTCTTGGTAAGCGACTAGGTAGGTGTCTTGGGGATTAGAACTAAAAACACCATGCGTTTTCCAATGAATGACGGAAAAATCATTGGTTTGTATTTGGCTTTGAATGTTGTTTTTGGTAAATGATTGATCAACTAGGGTTTGATGGGTAGAATGAAATCCTTGGACGGTTTCTAATTCAGTCTCTAATTCTCTGATTTCTGGGAAGGGAATATCATCACCAAATTGTTGAGGGATACTGACACCTCCTGTCAAAATAGATGAATTGGTTAAGGGTGATGAGGAGGGTAACAGACTGAGACTAGGAATGACTGCGATCGCATACTCTTTTTCTAACAAATATTGTTCGCCATCATATAAGACTGACATGGGAATATTACGAAGTTGTCCATCTAAGATAAAAGCAAGGGTGTTAACTTGTGGGTTATCTTCTAAAATAGGTTCAATGGGTTTAATAATCCATTGATATAGTTTTTCAGCTTGGGGTAAAATCTCAAAAGCGTTTCCTGCTTCTCTAATATTATTTTGTAAAGATTGCAAGGTTTCTGTTACTTGAGCGCTAGAAACATTAACCGACTGATAGCCAATGACTTGATCTTGGTTAGGAAGTTGATAGAGAATCGCTAATTGCTCTTTTAGTTGAATGGGATAGATGAGAATCGATTGGTTATCAATTACTTGTGTTAGATTAGTTTGGGTGGAGAGATCACATTTTAAAAAGTTTTCTAATTCTGCTAATTGTAAGGCTTCGACTTGTTGAATCACTTTGGATATAGTTTGAGTCTCATTTTCTGAGGTTTTAGTGCTTAAAAGCAGTTCAATATAACTACGATATAAGGGTTCAATCTGATCTCTAAAGGAAAATTGAACGTCAGAGTTTAAGGTGAGTAAATCTTGTCTGATTGTTTCAAGCGTCTCAATAGCAGATTGATAGTAATTTAAAGCTGTTTCGGATTGTTGCTTTTCTTGATATATTCTACCTAATTGCCATTGCCATTGATAGGCTAATTCAGGATAAGATTGGGCTAAATATAAGGCTTCTTGTGTTAATGTTTCTGCTTTTTGATGGTTGCTTAAATATTCATAAAAGCTTCCTAATGTCCCTAATGCGTGTGAGTATAAGATAGGATTATTTTGTTGTCTCGCAATTTGAACTGAGGTTTCTAAGTCACTTAGAATTGGTGTAAAGTCGGGCTTTATTTGTTGTTGTACTAAGCAGGTTTTAACTTTTGCTAGATTAATTAATAAAGATGGATGAGAGAGAGAAGCTGAATCAATAGATTGAGTAAGTTGAGCAGCTTTTGTCAAGCGATTTTGTTTTAATAGTACTTGTAATGTATTTAATTTAGCTTTTAGTTGAATCTCTGGTGATGGAGTGTTAAAAATATGTTGATAAGTAGCCAGCGCTTGCTCATAATAGGTTTGGGCTGTGTTAGAAAGGGGAAGAATATCACAACGCCAAGGATTATATTCATAACGAGTCGGTTGATTTCTTTCTTGTTCTAGTTTTCCTAATGCTGTATAGGTATTTCCTAAGCTTAATAAAGTGGTGGGATCTTGAGTTTTACTTATTTTTTCTAAAATTAACTGAGAGGTTTTTAATTGTCCTGTTTGTCTCAAAATTTCTCCTAATAGCCCCCATGTTTTTAAGGATAAGTTATTCTCTGTCATGAAGGTTAAACTAAGCTGACTCTCTAGGGTATTCAAATTAGGATTTTGACAAATACTATGGTTGGTTTCTAAAATCTCTACAGAGATGACACAAGCTTGATTAAAAAATCCTAATTGTTGTAACCCATTAGCATAGTAAAATTGTGTTTGTTTAATTAAATTTTTTGAGGTTTGAGGATAATTATTTAAGGCTAATTGACAACTTTTCAGCCCATTCTCTACTTGGCCTGACTCTAACTCTATTTTACAAAGATTAGTTGCAGTAATTGCTAAGTTGTCTTGAGATTGAGGTAACTGGATTTGAAAAAGATTAAGCGCTTTCTGATAAGATTGGATTGCTTCATCTAGATCACCCTGATCGTAAAACATTTCTCCCTGTTTTACCAAGTCTTGGCCTGTTAAATTCGGTTGGGAGACAACAATAATAGGTTGCAGACTTAACAAAAGTGCAAGGCAAAAAATACCAATTAATTGAATCAATTTTTGGTGTTTCATAGCTTAATTTTGACAATTGAGTTTTAAGAAAGTAGTAAAATTACCAGAAAAAGACGGGGACTGATTTTCAGAAAAAGAGGAATCCCTTAAGGGAAGTAAATCCATTTCTTGGTAAGTATTAGGCGCTAACAAAGCATCTGATAAAAGAGAAATTCCCCCTTTTCCTAAGACAAAAAATTCAGCATTGGTTTGACTCCCCACTTGACAGCCTTGTTGGACTTGTGGATTAATATTACTTTCGGGTAACACTTCAACCCCTTGTAAGGGGTTAATATCTGGTGTATTAAGAATAATATTCCCATCAAAGCCAAAGCTAGAACTAGCGGTAATAATACTAATGGGAAACGGTGCATCCCCAATGACAAAACCGTATAAGGTATCGGCTGTAATGATAATGTTACCTCCATCTCCTGTAAACGCATTAGCAGTAATTCTGTTATTTCCATAGAGATTACTTAGCACTTGATCAGCGTTAATAATAATATTACCTCCATCTCCTCCTGCTTGTGCTGTTCCTGCTGTAGCTGAGATTTCACTATTATTGGTCATTCGTAAAGTATCGCCAATATTAAGGGTAATATTCCCTCCTGTATTACTAGCAGTTTGCGCTAAGATAGTTGCTTCATCTAAGATTAGATTATCAGCAAATAAGCTAATATTACCTCCAATTCCTTGACCTTGATTATTAACAGAAATGGTTGCACCTTCAGTTAGGGAAACTAAAGGAGGATCAATAAAAATACTACCACTATTTCCCTGTGCATCAAGACTGGTATCAGCAAAAATACCGCTATTATTGCCAGAAATAGTTAAGTTTTCTTGTAAAATAATATTAATATCCCCTGCGTCATTATCCCCTGCTGTGGTGGTACGAATTTGGCTACCTTGTGTTAGGGTTAAACTGTCCCCATTTAGGTTAATATTTCCCCCTTCTCCTCCTGATGTAGTAGCAGAAATTTGGGCAGCATTATTCAAGGTTATTTGATTAGTACTAAGATTAATTGTACCTGCATCTGCTGTATTTTCGCCTTCACTACTGGTACTGATTTGAGACTGGTTATCAAGGAAAAGGTTAGGAGTTTGTAAGTTAATGCTTCCTCCATCTCCTGTTGCACCTAATTCAGCCCGACTGGTAAGATTACTATTATTATCTAGATTGATGGTTTCTTGGGCGTTTAAGGTAATATCTCCTGCGTTACTATTAGAGGTAGTAGAGACGGTAATATCTGATTGAGATAGGTTAATATTAATAGCATTGGGAATGGTAATATTTCCTGCATCTCCTTTTCCTTCTGTTGAAGCAGTAATTTGAGAGTTATTGCTTAAGCTTAATTGTTGGGTATTGAGGGTAATATTACTGGTTTGGGTAGCTTCTCCTGTAGAAGTTATTGCGGTTGAGATAACACTATTATCTAAGCTGATATTTTCTGTATTTAAGGTGTCAATATTCCCTGCATTTCCTTTTCCTGCTGTCGCTGCTGAAATGGTAGATTGGTTAGATAAGGTTAAATTAGGGGTATTTAACGTAATTTGTTGGGAATTACCTACTCCATTTTGTTCCACACTACTATTAATATTGCTATTATCCAGTTGCAAGCTATTAGACGCATCTAATTGAATTTCTCCTGTATCTCCTTCCCCTGATGTTGAAGCACTAATCTCTGATTGATTGAAGTTAATATTAATAGCATTGGGAATGGTAATATTTCCTGCGTCTCCTTTTCCTTCTGTTGAAGCGGTAATTTGAGAGTTATTGCTTAAGTTTAATTGTTGGGTATTGAGGGTAATATTACTAGGTTGAGTAGCTTCTCCCGTTGGCGCTATTTCAGTTGATATAATACTATTATCTAAGCTGATATTTTCTGTGTTTAAGGTATCAATATTCCCTGCATTTCCGATTCCTGCTGTTGCTGCTGAAATAGTAGATTGGTTAGATAAGGTTAAGTTAGGGGTATTTAAAGTAATTTGTTGGGAATTCCCTATCCCATTGGTTTCCACGCTACTATTAATATTACTATTATCTAATTGCAAGCTATTAGACGCATCTAATCGAATCTCTCCTGTATCTCCTTCTCCTGATGTTGAAGCGCTAATCTCTGATTGATTTAAGTTAATATTAATAGCATTGGGAATAATAATATTTCCTGCATCTCCTTTTCCTTCTGTTGAAGCGGTAATTTGAGAGTTATCAATTGTCAAGTTATTTGTTTTAATCTCTATGTTACTCAAAGAATGATTCTCTGGTAAGTTACTATTAGCTTGTACTTCTGTTGATAAAATTGATTGATTAGTTAAAGTTACTTGATTAGCATTTGTCTCATCTTGATCATAGATTTTGATTTCCCCTGCAACTCCTTGACTATTAGTAAAAGCATTAATTTGCGTATTATCTAAGTTAAGCGTATTAGCTTTTAAAATAATATTCCCTGCATTTCCTTGGCCAGTAGTCGAAGCTGTAATTTCTAATCCATCACTTAAGTTAATTTGTTGGGAATCAATGGTAATTGTCCCTGCATTTCCACTTCCTGATGTGGTAACAGATACTGTCCCTTCTCCTCTTATCTCAATCAATTCACTGACAAAGATAAATTAGGTTCATATTGATTGGTTAATAACACAAGTCCGTTAGGCTGAGTAATCCAAATATCTCCAATATTAATGTCAGCCCTAGTTGGTGCAACAGAGTTATTGTCAGGCGCATTTTCTATTAAAGCTAATGAAATTCCGATTTGCTCAGGATTCATCCCTGCACGAATATCTATGGTAGGTTGACTGTTGCCATTAATCTCAATTGATGTATCATCAGATAAAGTTACCGTTGCTAATTCGGGTGTAGCAGTTGGATTAATTGAATCTTCTTCTGTATCAACGCTTGTGACCTCAATTGTATTTACTGTCACTGAGCCACCTGCAATAATATGTAAAGATGCTCCCTCGTAAGACTCAAAACTAACATCCCCCTGAGAACGAATAACAGGATCATTAGGACTATATAACCCACCTAATTCCCCATCTAATTGCTCAATTGTAAAACTTCCTCCACTGTAATAATGAGCATCCCCAGCCACTGCATTAGCCGAACGAAGTACCATATCTCCACCAGAAAAAAAGCCACTTTGAGGATGATTTAAGGCAAATATATCAATCAGTTGATTTCCTTGTATTACTAAATCTTCTCCTGCTACAATCTGGACTGGATTTGAGATAGAATCTCTAACTGTTACCGTATCTTGTGCGGTTAAGTTGAAATCTTCAATGACTCCGATTTTGGCATCTTCAATCACTAAATTATGATCGGCTGTAATGGTTGCGCTTTTCCCTAATAATGAAACCTGAGCGCTTGACCCAGTAATCGTAATATCCCCTGTCACTAACTCAGACGAAGATAAGGCAATAGTATCTAAATTAATATGGCCATTTAACGCAGTTAATGAACCGACACTAATAATCTCTCCACCAATTAAACTTAAATGTTTTCCAACCGCTAAATCTCCCTGATTGTATATTGTTCCTGTGGGATCTCCCTCAAAGACTAAACCAACAGGAACCGGAACCTCTATCGTTAGTATCGGAGCGCCTTGAGGATTCACTGC